>SKQZ01000096.1 GCA_007118765.1 Candidatus Hydrogenedentota bacterium | reverse complement strand
GACGCGCCACAATGCGTCCGGCCAACCGTGCATCCACCGTGGCGGGCGCCTCTTCAGTGGCGGAAGCCTCAGCATCTTCAAATTCACGGCGCACGTCGGCAATGCAATGGCTCCTGTTATATTGATAGGCAAACGGCTCTTCGTTGCGGGCACGTATTCGTTCCAGCTTCGCAAGGCGATGGCGGCGCAGTTCCGCTTCGCCTCCCCGCGATTCGTCTTCGCCCGCAGGCGGTTCAGGCGTGGCATCTGTTGTCATACTCTACTGCTCCGTTTGTGATTGAATACATGGGTAACACGACCGGCGCGTCACTTGGCGCCTTGTCAGTTCCTTTGTATGATAAAGCGTAAAACCTTTGCAAGCATCATCATCGCCGCGTGGCGCGGCCACCCGCCCGGCCATTACGACATCCGGGTTACGGGGAACCGTCGCGTTAGTTATTGCTGCGACTCTTGTGCTCCAGATTCCATTTCAGATATGCCTCCACAAATAAATCCAAGTCGCCATCCAGCACTTTGTTCACGTTTCCGGTTTCCACGTTTGTGCGATGGTCCTTGATCATCTGGTAAGGGTGCAGGACATAGCTGCGGATTTGGCTGCCCCATGCCACATCCTGCTGGCCTTCGCGCTGGGCATTCAATTCCGCTTCCTGTCGTTTCAGTTCAATGTCGTACAGTTTTGCTTTCAGCATATTCATGGCGGTTTCGCGGTTGCGATGCTGCGACCGTTCGATCTGACAAGAGACCACAATACCCGTGGGTTGATGGGTAAGCCGCACGGCGCTGCTTGTTTTGTTCACTTTTTGGCCGCCTGCGCCGCTGCTTCGAAACACGTCCATTTTGATGTCATCTTCCCGTATCTCAATATCAATGCTGTCATCCAGCTCGGCCAACACCTCGATTGCAGAAAAAGAGGTGTGACGTCGCGCGTTGGAATCAAAAGGCGAGATGCGCACCAAACGATGTACACCTTCCTCCGACTTGAGGGTGCCATAGGCGAAGGGCCCTGATACGCGCAAAGAAGCGCTTTTCAGGCCCGCCTCGTCTCCGGGTTGATAGTCCAGCACCTCCACTTCAAACTCGTGCTGTTCGCAAAAGCGCGTTATCATACGATACAGCATTTCCGCCCAATCGCATGACTCCGTGCCGCCCGCGCCCGGATGAATGCTGACAATGGCGGGATGCGTGTCACGGGGATCCATGAACAAACTGTTCAGCTCCAGGCGTGCGAGTTTTTTCTCAATGACTTCAAGATGCGCGGCGATTTCATGTTTCATGCTCTCGTCGCCCTCTTCCGAAGCCATTTCCACAAGCGTTTCCGCCTCTTCGATTTCATGTGCCAGATCGTCCGGCGCGGCTGCCACCGCTTTCAGACCTTTCAGCCGTTGCACGGTTTTCTGGGCCTCTTCCGGCGCATCCCAAAAGCCCGGTTGCGACATGACCTGTTCCACTTCCGCGATGTCGTTTTTGACCTCTTCAATGTTCAGGCATGCGCGCAGTTCTTTCAGGCGCGTGGCGTATTCTTTTATGCTATCGCGTTCCACATCATACATGGATAGACAGTTTCCATGCCGCGAAGCGTCGCGGCTCAGGTTGGTGCTCACATGGTTCCAAGATACAGCGTCATATAGTACAAAGCAGGCCCGCCGAAAAGAAACGCGTCACAACGGTCGAGAACGCCGCCATGCCCCGGGAACAGCGTCCCGGAATCCTTGACCCCGGCGTTCCGCTTCAACAGCGACTCCACCAGGTCGCCCATCTGCCCCACCACCGACAGAAAAATGCCCGCAATTACATACGCGCTTAACGGCCAGTCCGGATAAGAATGCCAATCCAGCCCGGATTTGAGCGCGAACAACACCACGCCTGCCAGCGCAGCGCTTATCACCGCGGCCGTGCTGCCTTCTATCGTTTTGTTCGGGCTTACCGTCGGCGCCAGTTTATGTCGTCCAATGGCCTTGCCCACCAAATACGCGCCCGTATCCGAACAGCCGATAAGCACAATCAGCATGGTGATCAGCGCCGGCCCTTGCTCCGGGATTTGATGCAACGCCACAAAAAAGGAGCCGCAATAGCCCACGTAAAGGAGCCCGAACACGGATGTTGACAACCCGGCGATGGTATGCCGCGCAGAAAACAGATGTACCGTTGCCACGGCAAATACGGCCAGGGTCAGCACCACATGCGGCGCATATCCGCCATTGCCGGCAAACCCCGCGCTCACCGCCAACACGCCGGCCAACAAGGTTCCCGACCTGCCCGCCACCTCAATGCCCGTCCGCGCCGCCATGGTGAAGAACTCGCGGGCGCCGATGAGCACAAGCGCGGCTATCATGGCCACATAGACCCAGCGAAGCATGGGCAGCCATACGATCAGCACAAGAAAAGGCAGCAACGTAAAGGCTGTTACAAAACGCAAGCGCATACCGTCGCCTTGAGGCAGGTTCATGGCCGACCTCCAAACCGTCTGTCGCGGCTCTGATAGGCAATCACCGCGTCGTACAGCGCCTGTGCGTCAAAATCAGGCCATAACGTGGGCGTCACTACAATTTCCGCATACGAAATCTGCCACAACATAAAGTTGCTGATCCGCAACTCGCCGCTGGTGCGAATCAACAAATCCACCTCACTGTGTTCCGGCAAATACAAGTGTTGCGCCAGCGTGTCTTCCGTAATATCCTCCGGTGCGATATTGCCGCGTGCCGCCTCATCGGCCAAACGGCGCGCCGCCCGGACAAGTTCGGCGCGACCGCCATAATTCAGCGCCACACACACATCCATTGTTTTGTTGTCGCTCGTAAGATCCATGCACTTGCGCACATCATTGGCGGCGCTTTTCGGAAGCCCGTCCAGATCGCCCAAGTGTCGAAGCCGCACATCAGTTTCGTGAATGCGATTGGCATACTGTTGCATTGCGCGACTGATAAGGCGAAAGAGATCATCCACCTCTTTTTGGGGACGGTTCCAGTTTTCCGTGCTGAAGGCAAAGAGCGTCAAGGCGCGCACGCCAAGTTCGCGACAGGCCTCCGTGACAACACGCACATTGCGCGCGCCCGCCTCGTGACCTTGGGAACGTGTTTTGCCATGCTGTTTGGCCCACCGCCCGTTGCCGTCCATAATAATGGCGATATGGGCAGGCACACGCTCCATGTCAATGCGACTATCCGGCGGCGGGACTTTTTCCATACAGCATTTCCTCTACTACAGCACATCGTTGGAAAACAAAACACCGCGGCAAGGACGCACCCGCGCCCGCCGCGGCAGAACACAACAAAGCATCGGGCGACGTGCACCCGGGTCACACTTCCATAATATCCGCCTCTTTGGCCTTCAGGGCTTCGTCAATCTCCTCGATATGCTTGTCCGTCATCTTTTGCACTTCGTCTGAAAGCCGATGGGCGTCGTCTTCCGGCACTTCGCCGTCTTTTTGCAGCGATTTGATGGTATCAATGGCGTGGCGGCGAATGTTGCGCACGGCAATCCGCGCTTCTTCGGCGCATTTGCCGGCGACTTTGACAATGTCCCGGCGCCGCTCTTCGGTCAACGGCGGAATCGGCACCCGAATCAAGCGTCCGTCATTGGTGGGGTTGATGTCCAACGGCGAAGCACGCAACGCCTTTTCCACCACATTGATCTGCGACTTGTCCCACAAATCAATGGCGATGGTGTGCGGGTCGGGCACGGTCACCGTCCCGAGTTGATTCAGTTTCATCTTTGCGCCATAGACCTCGATATCCAGAGAATCGAGCATGCCTGGATTGGCGCGACCCGTGCGGAGATTGCTTAATTCCTGATGGAAAGCCTCCACACTTTTGTTCATTTTGTCCTTGGCTTCTTTCATTGTGACGGTATGCGACATAGTCTACTCTCCCTTTACCAGCGTGCCTATCGGATCGCCTTGAATAACCTTCATTAAATTACCGGGTTGCGTCAAGTCAAAAACCAGCACGGGAAGGTTGTTTTCGCGGCAGAGGGATATGGCGGTTGCGTCCATCACCCGCAGATTCTGCGACAACACTTCCGTGTAGTTAAGGTTTTCATACCGTTTGGCATCTTTGTTGGTTTTCGGGTCGGCCTCATACACACCGTCCACGCGGGTCGCCTTCATCACTATCTCGGCGCCAATCTCGTTGGCCCGCAACGCCGCCGCCGTATCAGTGGTGAAAAAGGGATTTCCCGTACCCGCCGCAAAAATGACAATACGCCCTTTGTCCAGATGGCGTGTGGCCCGGCGTCGGATGTAGCGCTCGGCTATTGGCGGCATTTCTATGGCGCTCATGACCCGGGTCATGACGCCCCGCTTTTCGAGTGACGCCTGTATGGCCAGCGAGTTTATGACCGTCGCCAGCATGCCCATGTAATCGCCGGTTGGCCGGTCAAGACCGGTTTCCACCCCTCGCTCGCCTCGGAAAATGTTGCCGCCGCCAATGACCATGCCGATTTCAACGCCCATGCGCGCCACCTGCGCCACTTCATCACAAAAGCGCCCCACCGTGTCAAAGTCAATGCCTCCGCGGCCTTCAACGCCTTCAAGCGCCTGGCCGCTCAACTTGAGCATGACACGGCTATACACGGCTTTGGACACGTCTTGGTGCTCCGGTTACTGCTGTTCTGCTTTGGCTAATTCGGCGGCCACTTCCGCGGCAAAATCCTGTTCTTCTTTTTCAATGCCTTCGCCAAGTTCATAGCGCACAAAACGACGGACGGCCACTTTCTCACCACACTTGCCCGTAAGTTCGGCAATGAGGTCTGCAATGGTCTTTTTGTCGTCTTTTACGAAAGGCTGCTCCAGCAAGCAGACTTCGCTATACCACTTGTTCATTTTTCCTTCGGCTATTTTCTCACAAATTTGCGGCGGTTTTCCTGTTTCTTCCGCTTGCTTCACGTACACGGCTTTTTCCGCTTCATACGCTTCTGCGGGCACTTCCTCTTTGGCAACCCATTGCGGTGTGGCGGAACAGATTTGCAGGCACACATCTTTTACGAACTGCTGAAACGCTTCGCCACGTGCGACGAAGTCGGTTTCGCAATTCACTTCAACGAGCACGCCTATTTTGCCGCCCATGTGAATATAGGAGGCGACGGCGCCTTCATTTGCGACCTTGCTGGCGCGCTTGGCGGCCTTTGCCATGCCCTTTTCACGCAGGTATTGAACGGCTTCGTCAAAGTTGCCGTTTTTCTCTGCAAGTGCCCGTT
>SKQZ01000119.1 GCA_007118765.1 Candidatus Hydrogenedentota bacterium | reverse complement strand
TTCTGTTGCGCCTGCGAATCTTACACCATATCAGGCACTTTGCTTGCCCGCCGACTTCGACGTGTGATAACACGCTGTCAGCCGGCGGCCTGCGCAAAGCACCTGCTCTGGCGCAATCTTCTCAGGCTCACGACGAAACCTGATGAAATATCCGGGCTAGTCCCGGGTAAGGAAGGAATCGTTGTCGCCATATTTCTCGGTAAGTCGCGCTTGTTTGCGTTCAAGCCGCGCAAGACGTCCCCGCAATGCGGAGACACTGAAATCGCCGGGCATTCCCTCGGCTTCGAGGATTGCAAGCGTTTCTTTACAAATTAGTATGGCGGCCGCATAGTCGCGCTGCTGGTGTTCACGATATTTTGCCAGTTCTGCGGCGGCGAAGGGGTCGCCGGGGAATTCCTCGTGCATTTGTGTCCACGTGCCCGCCATATCCTCGAAATGTCCCGCACGTTTACAGGCCTGTCCCAGCAAGGCAAAGCATTCGCGTCTCAGTGCGTCGGGTATTCGCGACGCATCCAAAAACCGTTGTGCCTCCGCAATGGCCTCTTCGTATTGTTTGTTCTTAAAGTAGAGGCGTACTACAGACAGTTGGTCCTCGGCATGTCGCAATGAGGCGCCATCCTTTGCCGACAGCACTTGGGTGAGATGTCCTGCAAGCGCCACGAGAGACAGGATATCCATTTCGTGGTGATAGAACACCGGTGCCAACGGACGCGCATCGCGGGTATCCAAATAATTTAACCATAACTGTGGTATGAGGAATCCGGGTACGTCGCCGTGCCGACGAAGCCCGAGCACTTCTTTTTCGATATTGCCGAGAGAGCAATTCTGCAACCGCTTTTTCCAGACCCGCCGCACGGCATGTACCAAATCATAGTGTCCCGCACCTTCAAGGGGAAATGGAGTCCGGTGTTGTACGAACCGGGTACGCAGCAGGGGCAGATCAAAACTCTTGCCGTTATAACTGACCACTGTGGCGACGTCAGCGAGTCTTTCGGCAAGGTACTCAAGCATTGCCGGTTCATCGTCGTAATCGCGCAGAAAGCATTGCTCAAGCACAAAAGATGTTTCGGAAAAATACCCCATGCCCACCAGGAAGGCCACCGTTCCCGTGCCGCCCGCAAGCCCGGTGGTTTCTGTATCCATAAAACAGGCGCGTTTTGAATCGAAGCCAAGCAACGTGTCATCACACGCGCTCAACGCGATTTCCTTGCCGGTGCATTTGAGTGCGGCGCTCAACGGGATGTCGCCAATAAGATAATCGAGCGGATAGTGTTTGCGCATGCAGAAAAAGGACGATGTTTCGTCGCCGACACAAGCGCCGTCCACCACCGTCTCAATCGGTGTGGCGGTGGCGTCCGGGTGTGTGTCGGGCGGCGGTGATGCTGAAGGGGCCGATTCCGTGTTTAAGCCCAGCCGGGCGCGCAACTGTTGCGCCATCGCGCTGGACAGTAGGCCCCCTTCTTTCGGTTCGGATGTGCCGTGTGTTTGTGGCCGTGGCCGGGTATGTCCCGTTTCGGGTTTTGAAGCGATATCTTTGGCGCTTATCAGCCCGAGTTTCGCTTTCAGCGCGTCAAGTTCTTTTTTATCGTCGCTCATAAACTCACTATAACGCATTTACATCTTCGCAACACAATTGCTTCAATATGGCCCGGATCAACGTGTGTTGTTGGCGATGTTGTTGCGCAGGGCATCCAGTGCGCTTTTGCTTTCGGGATTCAACCTGTCTTCCAACACCGAGGCATGGCTGTCGTGTTTTTTGGCGATTGCCTCGCGGGCGCTGCGTTCAAATTGGCGGACTGAGGTCAAAAAACTGTCTGCCTCCATGGTGAGCGCTCCCAGCCCCCGGCACAAGGAACGCAAGCCGCCGTCATTACTCACCACAATACACTGCATCCGATTGGATTCTTGATAGATGAGCCGTTCTATGACCGTGTCGGCGGAGGTATTCACGGGCGAAAAAATGATGCGCATGCCCGTCACATGGCCGTCCACAGCGGCCACCGACTGAGACGCTTCCTGTTGGCGACCGTCAAAGACAACCGTTACATGCTTGTTCCCGGTCATACAAAAACACACGACCTTGTCCAACAGCATTTCCCGGGCGCGTTCCAGGTTATGTGCTGCGACGGGCCGCAAGCTACTTGATTTATGGATGACGTTATAGGCGTCAACAAAATAATGTTCCGCCATGAGAATTGCTCCGTGCTTATTGTGGTGTGTTACAGGCGTTGGCGGGGGTGCGTATTGCCGCGGCCTTGGCTTCAGGCATCTTCAGTTATGGTAACGTTGGTGTGTACTCGATTGTTACACCAGTTATTTCTTGCCAAAAAGCCCGGTAAAGAACCCGGTAATACGACTGAGCAAACCCGCTTTCTGTGCTTTGGCCCTGCCTTTGCCTTTGGCGCCGGCAGCCTCCTTTTGCGCTTGCGACAGCCGGTAAATATTCATGAGCGCGTTCTTGAACTCGACTGCCGTGGCATAGCGGTTATCGGGATTGGGCGCCATGGTTTTTTCCAGGAACGCATCCGTCTCAGCGGGGAGGTCGGGCCGCAGGGTTGTGATTTTCAGGCCGGGCAAGGGCGCGCGCCCTGTCAGCAGTTCAAAAAAGATAACGCCAAGGGGATAAATATCGGCGCGGTGGTCCACGCCCGCGGGATTGGTCTGTTGTTCAGGGGCCATGTAATGGGCCTTGCCTAAATTGGCGCCCACCACGGTAAGCCCCTTGAATTGGTCGTCCAGCTTTGCCAGGCCGAAGTCCACCAGACGCACGGAACCGTCACGGGATACCATGATGTTTTCCGGCGACAAGTCGCGATGAATGGTGACCTGGTGCGCATGGGCCAGGGCGTCCGCCACCAGCGCCAACACACGGACAACCGAGGCGAGTTCAAGACGCTTGCGCTGCTGTAACCACATGCGCAAGCTCTTTCCGTCTATGTATTCCATGGTGTAGAACAGCGTTTCGTTCCACTTGCGCGCGTCCAGTACTTTTACAATACCGGGATGATTGAGCTTGCGCACCGTTTGCACTTCACGCACGAAACGACTGATGGCCTGACGGCTCTTGGAGTATTTGGCGTGCAACGTTTTTAGCGCGATTTGTCGATTGTTACGGGTATCCGTGACAAGAAACACCTCGCCCATGCCGCCTCGACCGAGTTTCTTTTTTATTATGTACCGTTCTGCAATGACATGTCCGGGTTGCAGTTGGTCAATTATATCTGCCATCCCCTTCTTATTCTCCATATATAGGCCTGTGAAGGCTGATACTGCATTATCTCTATTATACCCTATTGTCTTCCGTATTGTGAAATGGATAACAGCGTGTAAACTTGCATTTGTCAGATTGGCATAGCACAATATACGCATGGACGGCAAGAAGTCCCGACATAAGTTACATAACAGCACGATGAAAGGTTCCCGGCACATGCATCAACGGAAAATAACCCGACGGTCATTTTTGAAGAGCGCTTCTATCGCAGCAGCCGCTCCCGCCATCATCCCCGCATCCGCATTGGGACGCGACGGCAACACGGCGCCCAGCGAGCGCATTGTCATGGCTTCCATAGGCGTGGGCGGCCAGGGCATGCACAACACCCGCGCCTTCTTCAGCATGCCCGACGTGCAGCTGGTGGCGGTGTGCGATGTGGACAGGCATCACTGCGCAGCAGCACGGGACACCGTGGACGAGTATTATGCCGCCCGACCCTCTTACGGCGAACGGGGGAATTGCAGCGCGTATCATGATTTTCGCGAAGTGCTGGCGCGTGATGACATTGACGCGGTCATGATTGGCACCCCCGATCATTGGCACGGCGCCATGAGCGTGGCTGCCGCGCGGGCCGGTAAAGATATCTATTGTGAGAAGCCGTTGGCGAACTCCATTCCTGAAGGCCGGGCCGTGGTGGATGCCGTGCGCCAGTATCAACGGGTGTTTCAGACGGGCAGCCATGAAAGGTCGCGCGACAATGCGCGGTATGCGTGCGAACTGGTGCGGAACGGTCGCATCGGCAAACTCCACACCATCCGCGTGCAAATGCCGGTGGACCATGGCTGGGGTGAAACCTACCCGGAAATGCCCGTGCCCGACCATTTCGATTACGACTTCTGGCTGGGTCCGGCACGGGAAGCGCCGTACACTGAAATGCGGTGCCACTTCTATTTTCGCTATATCCTTGACTACAGCGGCGGCGAGATGACCGACCGCGGCGCTCACATCATTGATCTGGGACAGTTGGGCAATGACACCGACCACACCATGCCCATCAGTGTGTCCGGCACGGGAAAGTTTCCCACGGAAGGGTTGTTTAACACCGCCTATGAATACGAGTTTGAATTCGAATACGCCAACGGCGTGCGTCTTGTGGGCGATCACAGCGGGCCACGGGGCGTTCGTTTTGAAGGCGATGAAGGATGGGTCTTCATTCATGTGCACGGCGGGAACCTTGAAGCGGAACCGACGTCACTCCTGCGCGAGGCGATTACTCCCAACGAGATTCATCTTGGCCGCAGTCGTGGCCATCATTACGATTTTCTCGAATGCGTAAAGTCGCGTGGCGAAACGAAAGCGCCCGCCGAAGTGGGGCATCACAGCGGCAGCATGTGCCACATGGCGAACATTGCCATGTTGCTTAACAAGAAATTGCGGTGGGACCCCCAAACGGAGCAGTTTGATGACGCCGCCGCCAACCGCATGATGCAGCCGTCCATGCGTGCGCCGTGGACACTTTAGGCCGCGCCGGATCATACCTCTCAAAAATATCTACAACAGACGCTATGCGGCGGTTGCCGATGGCCGTATCTTTTTGCAACCATTTTGTTCTCAATAGGATAGTATCTGTATACACGGGCGCTTTCAGGACAGGGTATCCACGTGGTGTCCGAGAACAATGGGATCACGCTGGTCTGGAAGACAGCAGGATATATCCAGCATCAAACAGTTTTGGGCGCAAGCCGAAATCCGGGAGAATACACTATGGGACGGTTATTGTTGCCTGTGACGGCAATCGGAATGGCATGGATGAGCAGGGCATACGGCGACGCGCTGTATGAGGCGGCGCCGCCGCAGCCCCCGGACAGCAGCATTACCCTGATGATGATGATAGAGCAGGGGGGCGCAATTCTTTGGGTCATCATGGGATTGGGATTCATTGCCCTGGCACTGGCGCTGTACCTGCTCATCACCGTATCGCCCCGACGC
>SKQZ01000471.1 GCA_007118765.1 Candidatus Hydrogenedentota bacterium | reverse complement strand
TTGCGCAGGCCGCCGGCTGACAGCGTGTTAGTACACGTCGAAGTCGGCGGGCAAGCAAAGTGCCTGATATGGTGTAAGATTCGCAGGCGTAACAGAAATCTTGTGAAATATGCGGGCTAGCTAGTTGCCTCCTCCCCCACACTCCATTTGGCGTCCCTCGACGGGTGCGTGTCACGCTATCAGCACGTGTTCGGCGTATACGGGCTAATTGCCCAGTCCCACATTGTTTAGCAATTCCTGGTCAACATCATGGCCAAGCGCGAGTATGGAGGCGACCATTTCCTGGGCTTCCTCAGTGTTGCCCTGCATCAGATAGGCCACTGCCAAATTGTAACGGCTGTCAACATGGTCCGGTTCAATATCTATAACCCGCGTCCACGCCGCAATGGCGTTTGCAATCTGGTTCTTATTCGCATACAACACGCCCATGTTATAGAAGGCCCGCACATTTTCCGGTGCAAGGGCCGCACATTGACGCCATGCGTTAATGGCTTCATCCGTTCTGCCAACTTCTGTCAGTGCATTGGCAAGGTTTGTCCAGCCGACCACAGGATTAACATGATTCTTAATGGCGGCGGCCAGCGCTTCGATGCCGTTATCAATATCGCCTTTCATAAACAGGATTTCCGACAGCACTTCGTATGCGTAGGACCAGTCGGGGTGTGATTCGATGGCCGCATATACATGGCCAAGAGCACGATTGAATTCATTTTGATTGGCATGACGCATGGCAAAAGAGAGGCGGAGGATGCCGATGTTGGTTGCGCGGGTGCGCACTACCGGGGCCAGAAGGTTTTCAACCGGAGCAAACTGATCCGTAAGCAGAATGTTGTTGTTTCTTTCGATTAACTCGTCAAGCGTCTCGTCCGCTATTTTCTCCCCGAAAAATTCATACGTCGACTGAAGTGTCTCTTCAATGTCATCAAGAGTCAATGGTTGTTTCGCGCCGACAACAACAAATGTGTCATGCATAAAGGTTGGACGCCCGCAGCTGAACACGGCAACGGTCGGGAATACGTGACGGCAGGTATTGACAATAGCGGCGAGAAAGGCGCCTGAATCAAACATGTCAATCATGTTGAACAGATAAACGCCGTCATCTGTGAGTAATTCCGATACGGCCTCCTTAAACTCAACAGTGGTAAGGTGATAGGGTACGGTGTAATCATTGATGCTGTCACCGAATATGAAATCGAAGCGCTGAAAATCCGGGTCTGTTTGTTTGGCGCGCAGCATATCAATTACAACATTGCGTGCATCCAGATGGTGTATGGTCATGTCGGTGTCGCGGGGCAAGCCCAAAGCCACATGTGCTGCCTCGGTAACTGCCGGGTCAATTTCCGCAACGACAATATCGCTGTCCGGGCGCATGAGTTCCAAGTAGTGGGGATAGGCATAGCCCCCGCCGCCAATGACGAAAGCGCGCACCGGTTCGGGCAATGGTGTTTTCTTTTCCATCACGGCGGAATACACCCATTCATATTCATAAAGCAGACGGGTCGGGTCGCGCATGTCAATGCGGGTATGAACAAGCCTGTCCAAAAACATTTCCCGAACAGCCGGTTCTTCCTCATCTTCAATAATGGCGATATAGGCGTATTGGCTTTCATCTTCAAACACGCGTCGTGGATTTTCCGGCGAAGAATACCCCACGCGCACACTGAGAGTGTGTAATATGGCCGGGGAGAGCAAGGCCATGCCGCAGGCGATGATACAAAAGCAAACCGTTGCGACAGACCATATACGACCGGGTGCATACGCCAACCCGACAAATGCAAGCAACAATGCCACAGTAGCAATGACGGGTATGCTGCCCAGCCATTGAATCAACACATAGCCGGTTAGGAAGGTGCCGGCGATAGCGCCGATACTTCCCCAGGCATACACAGCGCCCACGGATGCGCCGGGCGCGTTGCCCTGTTGCAGCAGACGCCGCGTGACCACTGGACTCACCATACCGATGAATACACATGGGATGAATCCCACGAATGCCACATGCACCAGTGTTTGCATGGGCCAGGACAGACTTGCCAGATGCCATACATGCTCGCGCCAGTCGCTCATTCGTGCATGAAACGCCGGGCTGAATGCGACGGCAACGGCGGACACGCAAAAGATGACGGCGATCAATGGTTTTGCAGTCCAGCGGTCGGCAAGTCTGCCGCCGAGATAGTTGCCCAGACTGATGCCGGCGAGTACAATGCCAATGACGGTGGTCCATGTGTACAAGGAACCGCCAAATTCACGCGCAACCACACGCATTACCGCCAGTTCAAAGGTCATAAAGGCGGCATTTGAGATAAACACGGTAATTGCGGCGGGCGCCCAGATTGCAAATGCCGCCATTATCCCGGTTGCGTCGTGGACAGCTTGTTGGGGCGCTGCGTCGGGCATGGGCAGAATACCGTCTTTTCCCAACACCGACGCGCCAAAATACAGGAGTCCGAGCAATGCAAGCCCGGAAGCCGCCATCAGTATGATGGTGGCGACCCCCAGCACCATGACCAGGTAGAAGCCCGTTAGAAACGTGCCGACAAGGCTGCCGGCCACCGCCCATGCAAAAACGCCGCCCAAGGTGCGCCCTTCTGAACGTTTGAAATCAAGCGCCAACTTTGCAACAACCGGGTTGATCATGCCCAGCATCATGGCGGGTACAAAAAACACAAGCGTGACGTGGATGAATACCCGTGCCGGCCACGGCACCGTGAGGAAAGGCGCAAAACCGCCCGACAGCCAGTTTAGCGGCAATACACTGATACATGCCACTGCCGCAGCCATAAAAAGTGCTGCCAACGTAGGGCCGGTTCGATAACGGTCGGCAAGGCGTCCGCCCAAAAAGTTACCGATGGAGATGCCCGCCATGATGATGCCGATAATGCTGGTCCATGTATACAACGACATGCCCACATGCCGCGCGATAAGCTTACTGGCAACCAGCTCCACGATCATAATACAGGCGCTGGAGCAAAACACGGTGATATTGGGTATGAGCCACACCGGAACAGCGGAGCGAGCTGATTCTGTACGCATTGCCTCTTTCCTTGTTACGCATGGTCTTGGAATTATTATTTGGGAAAACGCCTGTAAGAAGCATATGGCCTCAATGCCTGTTCCAAGGGCACACTGTTACCGGCAAATGGCGACCATCGCTCATAACAGGGCGGCGAAGGCGCTGCTGCGTAATAAACGCCGGACACAAGTACTGACCGGCGTTTTGAACAGTGCGCTAAAGAACAAGCGTTCGCAGGGCAAACCCAAGTCTAGCATATTAAACCGGGCCATGTGTATTTTCTGAAGTGTTTTGTGGGTTGGACTTGGAAGTAGAAGCATCTTCGTTTTCACTGGTTGGTTTTTCAATGATTTCAAGGCGGATACTGGCAACATGGCTGGGCTGTCCGTCAAGTACAGTTATTCTGAAGTTTTCGTGATGCACAACTTCACCTTTGGCCGGGATATGTCCCGCCAAGTGGCTTACCCAACCGCCCACCGTTTCCACGTCTTCATCCTCAATGTCAACGCCGGTAACACGCGCCAAATCCTCCAAAGCGGTATCTGCATTCACGACGTAGGCGCGGGGACCCACCTTCTGGATTTGGGTGGTCATTACGTCGTATTCATCATGGATTTCACCAAAAATTTCTTCAAGGATATCTTCCACCGTAATGAGACCGTCCGTGCCGCCGTATTCATCCGTCACAATTGCCATGGATTGACGGGCATCACGCAGCGCTTTCAACACATCATCGAGTTTCATACTATCCGGCACGTGCAACACCGGCTTTATATACCGTGAAATATCACCTTGGGCGGGATCAGCGTCCTTAATAACGTCGAACACGTTGACCGTACCAACAATGCGGTCAATGTTTTCTTCGTAGATGGGTAGTCGTGTGCGGCCGCTTTCAATAAACAACGCCTTTAGTTCCTGTGTGGTGGCCGTGCTCGGGAGCGCCTGGATATGGATGCGCGGCACCATGACCCTGTTTGCACATTGGGTCTGCAGGTCAATGACCGAATGAATCATTTCGTGTTCGTCCGGGTCCAACGTGCCTTGGTCGTGGCTTTCATCCACCAGTACGCGCATGTCTTCAATGGAGGTGAGAAACATGCTCATGCCTTTGCCCTCATCGTCAAGAAGGCTCAGGAATCGTTGCGATGTCCATGCGATGGGAATGGTGAATACAGCCAGGCCGCCTTCAAGAAAGCGAATTAACGGAAAGAAGAAGACGACCAGCCGGGTTGGAAAGTGTCGGAAAATGCTCTTGGGAACAATTTCCGCGAATATCAGGAACGTGGGCGTGGCAATCAGCGTGGCAATGCCGGGTCCGATGGCGCGTGTGAGCGAAGAGGTGCCAATGACCAGTGACAGGTTTGTGCCAATAAGCAGCATGGTGATTAGACGTGCAGGGTTTTCATAATGTGCGGCCAGGCGCATGGCTTCCGTTCGGCGTCCTTTTTCAGCCATATTGCGTATGCGGATAAGGTTTGCAGACACGAACCCGGTTTCGTATCCGGCGAAGAAGCCGGTGATAATGACACTCAAAACGAATATTATAATTGCCCACATCATGATGATTCGTTGGCCTCGTGGTCTGTTGTCGCGGGTTTCTTGTGTACCAATACATGGGTGACCCGCTTTTCATTCACTTCTTCTATCTTGAAATGGACGTCGTTATAATCCAGTTCGTCACCGGGTACCAGAATCTTGTCGGATTGCGCCATCAGGAAACCGCCGACAGTTGTATGCTCTTCGTCGCCCGTCTCAATTGCCATTTTGTCCTCGAATTCGTCCAGCGGGTAGTTTCCGGCCACGCGATACAAGTTGGTCTCCAGTTCTTCGAAGGTCGGTTTGGCAATATCATCTTCCTCGCCAATGTCACCTACAACTTCGCGCAACGCATCCTGCAACGTAACCAGTCCCTCGGTACCGCCATATTCATCCACCACGATGGCAATATGGATGTGCAGGCGCTGGGCGGTGGAGACAAAGTCGGCGACCGTCATGGTTTCCGGCACAAAATGCGGCTTGCGCATGACCTTCGTGACAGGTTTGTCCATCTCGCCTTTCTCGGTGATGGCGAGCAGGTCCTTGGCGTAAAGGATTCCGATGATTTGGTCCAGACTGTCGCGGAACACGGGCATCCGGGCAAATTCATGTTCACGCACCACTTCCAATGCCCCGCCCGCCGTGGTGCACTCCTTGA
>SKQZ01000028.1 GCA_007118765.1 Candidatus Hydrogenedentota bacterium | reverse complement strand
CGTTATCAACACCGACGCTTTCAATCAAAAACTCATGGTCTATGACGACAACGCCAAGAGTGCTTCCTGGGCGCCCTGGGGCGATAACCCGGACCTTGGACTTGTACAGGACTTTGTGGAAGCGGTACGCGACAAGCGCTTCCCCACGATAACCGGCGTTGACGGTTTGCGCGCTACCGAGGTAACAGTAGCGGCATACGATGCATATAAGAACCGCAAAACCGTCACACTCTAACCAGATTCCCAAGGCCGACGTACGAGGGTACGCACGTCGGCCGCTTCTTTTATCTGCTGTTCTGTTTACAGATTCTCACGCTGACAGGAGCGCCTATCATGAAACGCAGAAGTTTTCTAAAAGCGACGGTATCCACAGTATTGGGCGCAGGCTTGGCCAAGACGAACGCCGTGTTTGCCGACAACCAGCCCGACCAAGACATGCCGAAGCGGCGGCTTGGCAAAATCGGTTACGATGCAAGTATTTTCAGCCTTGGCGGCATGTTTACCATTGAGGAACGGGATCAACGGGAAAAGGCCATTGCAATGGTGAATCGCGCCATTGATCTCGGTGTCAACTATATTGATACGGCGGAAGCCTACGGAGACGGCGGCAGTGAACTGAACATAGGCGAAGTCATGCGTACACGTCGCGACGAGGTCTTTCTCGCGACCAAAACCCGGGAACGTCACGCCGAGAAAATCGCCGAAGACATTTTCGACAACAGCTGTGCCCGCTTGCAATCGGACTACGTTGATCTTTATTTCTGTCATGGCGTCCATACAAGTGACGTGCTGGATGAAGTGCTTGACCGCGATACGGGCGCTATTACGGCCATCGAATCATTTCGCGACCAAGGGCGTATCCGGCATATCGGCATCAGCAGCCATTCCAGCACGCTGTTGATCGAAGCAATGGAGCGCTATGACTTTGATTGCATCTTTGTGACGCTGAATCCCGCCCATCTGGCCATGAACGATGCAGAAGCACTGGACGCCATGCTGGCCAAGGCAACGGAAAAAGATGTGGGCGTGGTGGGCATGAAGGTGCTCGGCGGCCGCGGTGCGCGGCTTTTGGATAAAGGCCTCACCGTGGAGCAAAGCCTGCGGTACGCCCTCAGTTTTCCCATTGCCACCGCCAACATCGGCGTTGCAACGATGGAACAACTTGAAGAAGATATTCGCCTGGCAAAATCGGCTGTGCCCTGTACGCCTGAGGAACGGGCAGAGATGGAAGCGCTGGTACAGTGACGCCACGTACCGCGGTTCCGTCCAATCCCGGCATCCGGCAGCGGCCCATGCCGTTGACAGGCCGTATCTTTCCTGCATTTAACCAGCGAAAGCATGTACAATAGAGGCACGATAACACGCTGCCGTTTTCGCAACGTCAATTATTGCAATCGCAGTAAGGAGGAACATCCATCATGAGGAAATCAGTGCTTTGCCTTATAAGCATTCTTGTCTGTTGTGCCGCGATTGGGGCCGCCTCCGCCGACGTGCGTGTGGGCATTGTCACCGACGGTGATGTTGAGTTTTGGAATGCCCTGCAAGAGGCCGCCAATACGTGGGCAGACGAACATGACATTGAACTGGACTTGCGCATCGCTACGCCGCCAACAGCGGAGCGACAGAACGAACTGGCGAAGGAACTGGTTGAGGCAGGCGTACAGGCGCTCGCCATAAGCCCCGTAGCGCCGGAAGAACAGGCGGATGCGTTGCGTGCGCTGGGCGAAACCACGCCGCTGGTGACGGTACGGCGAGATGTGCCCGAGGGCAATCGCCGGGCGTTTATCGCCCGCGATGAAAGCGAAGCGGGCAAAAAGCTGGCCCAAAGCGTCTTGCACCATGTTGTGCCGGGTTTGCGTATTATGGTTTTCTGCAGCAACCCGGAAGCCCCCGAAACACAGGCGCGCATTGCGGCAATGGAGGAAGTGTTTGAGCCCTCCTTCACCGTCATTGACGGACTCACGGCGGATCATGGCGACCAGATGCTTGCTTTTGCGAACATGGAGGAGGTTATTGGCGCCCGTCCCGAGATAGCCGCCTTTGTCGGTTTTGAACCTTATCACGGGCCTGCCATGCTTCGTGCGGTGACAGAGGCCGGACGGGAACGCATGGTGCGAATCATCGGATTCGGCGGCGGCACGGACGCGCTGAAGGCCGCCATGGAACAAGGCGCTGTCCATGCGCTTGTCATGGATGATACGGCGGGCTGGGCGGAATGCATATTGGACACTCTGAAAACACTGGCGCTGGACGAAGACAAGGACGCAATTCCCGAGGACGGGAAAATTGCCGCCCCCCTGCGCACCGTGGATACGGAGTTTTTTGTGTCCATAGAGGAACAGATGGATGAATTGCAAGTACAAGTACCTTGGATATCTGAAGTTGCTCCCGGAGGCCCCTGACCCGGACGCGCTGGCACAACTCGAACGCATCACCTATGGGCCGGACGATTTGGAGCAGTGGCGGTCCGAAGACGACGCCGCCGAAAAAGAATGGGTGGGTGTGCCCGTGCGCAAGCGCCGCACGGAGGATGGCTTGGCATTGTTCGCCCATTTTGAAGATATTCGGCGCATAGACAACTTGGACCGCAACGCGCCCCGCTATTGGGCGCCCCTCACCATCACGAAGGCCAGGGATACCCGCTTCCCCCTCGATTGTTTACGTTATCCGGTTGTTGAGATCACCTATAAATGTGACACCTCCCATGCGCTGCCTGCCTGTCACTGGCGCTACGAAGGCGGCGAACATTTGATTTATCTTGACCAAAGCCGCGAATGGCAAACGGCGGCATTGCTAATCCCCTGCAACCAATTCCCCACAACTTTGACCCATTTTTCGTTCCGTTTATACGGCGCATGGCGAACCACGGAATCCATTGAAATCGCTTCGATAACATTCCGTGCTTTGTTGCCGGAGGAAAAGAAAGCCATCGAATCATTTGAGCATTCCATCAGCGCCGTGCCGCCCCCGCCAAAATATCCGATATTGGAGGAGATTCTGCCTTTTGGCGTATCCATGAGCGCAACCGTTGCCGAGCAACTGGCAAACCTGCTCGATATCTCCGTTTTTGACTATTGGCGGCTTGCCATGGAAGACATTGCCCGGCATCATCACAACTGCGTGGCAGTGGACGGCATGCAGGCCCTTGAACATGAAGACCGGCGCGTGTTGCTGGACCTTGCCGAACATTTTGGACTGCGCCTGATCCCAACCTTCGACTGGGCCATGGAAGACTTCGACAAGGACGGGGACGCGTTCGTAGACACCTATATCAAGCCCTATGCGGATTCTCCCGCAGTGCTTGCATGGAATGTGCTGGATGCGCCGCCGGAAAATGCGTTTGACGCATTTCTTGCCGCACGCGATAAGATTGCGGCGGTCGATCCTAATCATCCCATGGCCATCCACCTGCGTCAGCCGGACACGTTCCCACTCTATGCTCCGTTCTTTGCCGTATCGGGATTCTCCCATTACAAGTCCGGCGTCCCCTGGGCGTTGGGCGATGCGCTGCGCACTCACCTGCCGTTGATGGGCGGCCAACAGTTCTGGGTTACCGCCCCCACCTTTGTATATGCGTCCGACGCCCCCGACTGGAACACCAGTCCGCAGCTGCGGCTGATGATGAACATGGCGTTGGCCAACGGTGCACGGGGCTGGATTGCGCATACCTATCACAACATGCCGGTATGGGTGGACGGCCATTATGAACGCTCCTTGACAGGCCCCTTCCTGACCTTCAGCGACTTGTGGACGGAGCTGGGAAGTCGCGTGGAGCGGCTCAGCGTCATGGCGCCGCTATTCTTGAGTGCACACCCCATCCCACCCCCGGAATCCATCCCTATCGTGACGGAAGCGCGCAAGCATCCCAAGTCGCAACTCAAGGAGGGGATGAGCACCCTGTCGGAATTCTGGTTGAAAGGGCCGGACTATTATCTGCTTTACATCATCAACAACGATACGGATCAAGTGACATCGGTGAATCTGACCTTTCCAACAGCGTTGCCCGATGCCTTGGAAATTTTTGACACGACCACGCTGGTGCGCACCCGCGCGTGGCAACCCACCACCGGACAACTGCATATTGAGATGTTTCCCGGTCAAGGGCAACTGTTTGTGTTGGGCGAGGCTGGCGTATGCGAAGCGTGGCGTGATGTGATCGCACAGCGCATTCTTCAGTCCGACCGACGACAAGCGCATGTAGACCTTGAACTGGCCCGTCAATACCAGTTGGATGTGGACGATATAGACCACATCATTCACGAACACGACAAGTCCCCGTCAATGGACCGGTTGGACCGCATACACAAGGCGCAGGAACAATTGTTTAACCGCATTTACGCCACGCCCGACATTTACGAACCGCGCCAGTTGCTGGTAAAGGCAAGCGCCATCTTGTCCGGGTGCGATGAAGCGCTGAGCGCATTGCACGGGAAAGGGCGGGTGGATACGGCGCATGAGATGGGCGTGCATGTGCTGCCTCTGGCACAACGCCTGACATCGTTGCGGCTCAAACTGCGTCGCGGCGCCGGGGCACATATCCGAAAAGACGCGGAGCAACTGGCGCAACAAAGCGAAGACATGTTGCGTGACATTTGGAACCAACGGTAATGGCTGGTACGGTATGAGTATGATTTTTGCTGAAGAACAACTGGTAGCGGGCGGCTGGACGCTCATAGTCATCGGGTTGTGTTCCGTTATTTCGGCGGCCATCATCCTTGAACGCATACTGGCGTTGCGCAGGAAACGCGTCATTGCACCCGACGTCGTTCGTGCCCTTGACGCGTGTCACGAAGAAGACGGCATGGATGCGCTTAAAGACTGCTGTCATCAACATCAAGGCGCTTTCGCCCGCATTGTCACCGCCGTGCTGACCATGCGGAATTATGACCATGACAGCGCCGTGGAACGTATGCGGGCCGTGGGTCGGGTCGAAGTGGAACGGTTGGAGCGCGGACTGACGGTACTGGAAATCATTGCGGCGGCAACGCCCCTCCTCGGACTGTTGGGCACGGTACTCGGCATGATGGATGTATTCGGCGTCATTACGGCGGAAGGCATCGGCGATCCGCAGGTGCTCGCAGGAGGCATATCAAAGGCGCTTATTACCACCGTCGCCGGGTTGTCCGTGGCCATTCCCACGCTGGCCTTTCACAGCTTGTTTACACGCCGCGTGAATGGACTCGCCGCCGAAATGCAGGACCGCGCAACAGCCCTTCTGGT
>SKQZ01000070.1 GCA_007118765.1 Candidatus Hydrogenedentota bacterium | reverse complement strand
TGGGGGCTATATGACATGCACGGCAATGTGAATAACTGGACCTTGTCCGCTTATCACCCGTACCCCTACTGTGATGAGGACGGTCGCAACGACCTGGAGGCTGATTGCAAGCGCGTGGTGCGCGGCGGTTCATGGCGTGATCGGCCAATGCGCGCCCGTTCCGCATTTCGTCTGCCCTATCAACCGTGGCAAGGCGTATTTAATGTCGGTTTCCGGGTGGCATTGCCTTATTGAGATACTTCCACGCCTGGCGCTTATGCGCAGCAAACGAGCATGACTCATGAAAAGGAATGGCAATGCAGCAGAACACAAGACGTGTGTCCGTATCATGGGTGATATGGACAATGACCGTGGCGGTGCTGGCAATGAATAGCATAACCGGCCATGCGGCAGAAACAACGCTTGTTGTCAACCCATACGAACATGTGGACTGGCAACACCACCGTCATCACAAGGCAAACTTGCACACCCACACCACGGAGAGCGACGGCCGCCTGTCCCCCGCCGCCGTTCTTGATTTGTATAACGAACACGGGTACGCGGCGCTTGCCTTAACCGATCACGACAGATGTACCTGGCCATGGGAACAGTATGATCGCGATGCGGCGACCCTGGGAATGACGGCCATCCCCGGCAATGAACTCTCGCGCCATCATCATGTGTTGAGTTTGTTTTGCGACTACGAAACCGAGGAAGAGGATTTGGATGCCGCCGTAGCGGGCGTAGCGGAAGCGGGCGGCATTGCGATATTGTGCCACCCCGCCATGCACTGGGAACCGCAGCACAGCAACGCGTCGCGGTTGCGGCGTTTTCTTGACGAAGACGCACGACCCCAGGAAGCGCCGTCCGCTGTTGTGGATGACTATGTGGCGCTTTTCAAACGCCATCCCCATTTGGTGGCCACAGAAGTTTCAAACGCATCGGAGCCGTTGTATCGGTATCCGATGGACCGACGTCTTTGGGATCAACTGCTCACGGCCATGATGCCCGAACGCCCGGTATGGGGCGTTAATACGGACGACATGCACACCATGGATCATTTCGGTCTGGAGTACGTGGTGTTTGTCACAGGCAATCGTGAGATTGAGACCTTGCGGGAAGCGCTTGTTACGGGCGCGTTTTATTTTACGAGTCGGCGCGTG
Organism: Candidatus Hydrogenedentota bacterium; assembly: GCA_007118765.1. Taxonomy (GTDB): domain Bacteria; phylum Hydrogenedentota; class Hydrogenedentia; order Hydrogenedentales; family CAITNO01; genus SLFT01. Next base: position 4,114 of record SKQZ01000070.1, on the reverse strand, counting down.
CCCGACACAGCCCCGACAGCCTCCACGCAGCCCCCGCAGATCGTGTCCATTGAGCACGACACAACCAAACACACGATCACTGTGCAGGCCGCCATGCAAGACCGTGCATTGCCCGATGCCGCCTATGTCTGGATATCCGACGGCGAACCCGTACACACGGGACCGAGCCTATCGTATCGCACCAACAATGGCTTGGGGGGGTATGCGCGGCTGGAGATCACCGCCGAAAGCGGCGTCACCTTTACCAATCCCTTTGGATTCGCCACCGCCCCCTGATACACGCTGACGGCACAGGGGGCGGCGGGAAAAGTCATTTTGGCTATTCCGCCCAAGCGGCGGTTGGCATACTGGCGTAGCCCGTGTAATGCTTGGCTACTTCCGCTTCTTCCACGTCGCCGGTGTGGATATAAAACCGGAACTGCAAGGTCAGGCTTTCGCCTTCGGCCAGTTCATAAGAACCGTCCTCGTCAAAACGGCAAACATCTGACAGGGCAAAGGGGTTGGCGGCGGCAAGCCCGTAATCACGCACATGCCAGCAAGGTTCGCGGAAATTGTCAGGATGGCTGAACAGGGCAAGTCCGCGGGTGCCTACGCCCTCAATCGGGCCGGAATAATCCATCCACGGCGTGGGCGTGCCATAAACTTCGCGTTCGCCTTGACCGCCCGCAGCATTGGTGAGCACCCCTGCTTGATTGCCCTGTATTTCCGGGCGAATGCGGAAAGCAACAACACCTTCCTTGTCATCACCGAAGGTTACATCGCCATAGGCCGCATGAAAGGTTATGGTCTTGTCAAACAAACGAACACCGGCGGGAGCGTCATAAAAACGGAGTTCCCGGATTTCGTCCACCAGCGGATCGCCGCCCCGCGGCGCACGCCATACATTATGTGCACGAATCACACCAAAGGCATCGCCGGATTCCGCTTCCACACTCTTGGTGTCAATGGGGGCGCGATGCCACGTATCCGCGCCGTTTACATCACCGAACGCCGTCCAGATGGACACATGATGCCGATGGTCGTCCATCCGGCCATCAATGGGCTTGTCCTCGCCCATGGGATAGTTGCGGGTAATGGTTACGCCATTTTCAGCATACACCGGCCACAAGCACGGAATGCGGGAGACATCGCCGTAATTATAGGACGTAAAATGCGTGTCGCGCACATATACTGCAACAATTTTGGTATCAAGGTCATGCTCAAGACGCACCCGCGGCGGCAGCGCATCAGCAACTGTCAGCTCAAAACGCTGCTCTTCGCCCACCGGCAACGACGGCGGCACAAAAGCCAGATGTCCATCGAACAACGCTACCGGCGCAACTTCGCCCGTGGCCTGATTAACCGCTTCAAGCCGACCCTCGGGAACCGCCGTGATGTCAACCTCCATCAAGACGGGGGTAAAGGCGGGCAGTTCTTCTTCCGCAGTCACTACGATCACCCGCCCCTCCAAGGCATGGGCGGACATGGCGACCACTGCCAGCAGTATCACTAAACCAATGTGTTTCATTTACCGGTCTCCTTCTTTTTGGTGATGCTGAGCGCCGACAATACACTACGATCGGTGCAACCGCATCGTTATAGCCCTTGTCACATTGCTTAAAAGCGTACTATGCACCATAACAAGAATGACTATGGCTGCTCAAATAACGTTTCGTTCACATGCTCAATCGGAAAGGAACAGGCGGCGCCCTGTTTCATGACATTGCCGGTGGCAACGGCAATGCTTTCCGCCTCAAGCCTTCTGTTCTGACCCGCAAAAATACACTGTCGAAAACTTATGCGCCCGGCTTCGGTGACCGTAAACCGCGCATTATCAAACACGCACTCCGAAAACGTGGTGTCGGGACTCGCCGTAAACACTTCCGTTACCGTAGCGTTGCGCACATAAACGGGACCATAGGTGCGCTCATCGAAACCGCTCCCGAACGTCACGCGAACGCCGCCCGGGTTCTTCAGCAGCACATTTTCAATCTGGAGTCTGCTCGGAACTTTCACATCGTGCGCATAATCGAAATCCGGATCAATGCTGTGTCGGAAAAGTTGTATGTCGCCGTTGTTGCCGCGAACAGTTACGTCGCGCAAGGTAACGGCGCCATATAGATCGCCGATGTCGCCGCGGGCACTCATAAGACTGCCCGCGCCGCCCTCCAGGGTAATGTTTTCAATATGAAAGTTAGCGCCGTTAAAACTAAGGGCCGTTCGCGGCCGGAATATCCAGCCCTGCAGATCGGCATCGGGCGTGCTGTCACCGGGCACATGCACCGACAAACCGCTCAGGGTAATATCCCGAATCACATAATTGCGTCCATAGTGGTCGTCAATGATGTTGTAATAGCCGCCCACGACATGCATGTTCTTGCCGTGGCGTCCGTCCATGCCTTTGCGGCTGTTGGTGGAGATACAGTGGTTGTAGCGAAAATTCGCCACATTGCTGTTCAGGATGTTATAGCCCAAATGTGCACTGGTCGCGCCGGAAAAATAGCCGTTGTTAAATGTGTTGTTCACGCAACTGGTGGATTGGAGCAGCCGCGACATGGTGGCTTCCCGGTCGCGCACGCTTATCTCAAGGTTATTGAAGGTTACATTGCTGCGGTTCACCGTCATGGCGCCTGCGGCAAGGCGTTTTGTTTCGCCGCCGTGATCCTTTAACCGCACCTCAATACGCAGCCCGTTCACCGTGACGGGGACATCCTTGGCCCGATACCACACCTGTGTACGCACGCGCCGCCACAACAGAATGCTGTCGTCTGTTCCGTCTTCATAGGTGAAATGATAGGTGGTGGAGCCGCGACCGGGTTCCGGCGGCACGGCCCCGATATCTACAGCGCCCAAATGCCGATGCTCAAAGGAAGCGCCCGGCCCCGATGGCCATGTCGCCTTGAACACCTCTCCATCCACCACACAATAATCTGCTTTGACGTAGTTGGTGTTTTCATTCCATTCCTCGGCATCTGGCGGCGCATGATAGCTGAAACCAAACTCCGGAAACACCGCGCCCCGCCCTGAGACCATCTGGCTGATATCGTTGCGATCATAATAGTGGGCGCCCTTGCGCACACGCCGCGAGGAAAAGAAATCGGAAGAGTAGAAGCGCAGTACGCCGCCTTCCTCAAGGTCAATGACGCCACTGCCATCGGCCAGCGGCACATCGCTGTATACGGGCACGGCGCTGTCGCCTTCCTCTATGCCAAAAAAGGGCGCCATTGCCAGTTCCTGCTCCTCATGATCCGGCGCAATACGAATTATAGGTGCGTTTTTCGGATGATGAGTCGGCAAAAACAAATCGTTGCAAAACTGTGTGCGGTCGTCGTCAACCTCAAGTACAATGACAAACAGCCCGCGGCTCTCCACATTGCATCGTAGTGATATGTTGCGTGTGAACCGGTAAACCCCTTCCGGCACGAACAGTGTTCGTCCAAGGGAATCCGCCGCCAAATCAGCGGCCTGTTGCAACGGGCGCGCATCATCCTGCACGCCGTCTGCCGCCGCGCCAAACCATTGCGGAAATATGTGCAGATTGTCCACCTGCCCGTTTACGTCGCCTGCACCGGAAAAGATGTGGCTTATGGCGGCCTCTATTCGGCCATTCACTGTCACTGTGTGACCCTCGGCAACCTCCAGCCGTCCGTTATCACGGAAGGTCAGTGTTACATTCGGGGGTATAACAAGCGACTGCACGGCAAACACGCCATCCGCCACCAAAAGCACCATTGAGCGCTCTCCGATGGTGTCCAGCGCCTCCTGAAAAAAAGCCGTGTCATCGGTCGCGCCATCTCCCGTCGCGCCCAAGGCACGCACTCTCACGGCGGCCCCTTCGGCGGCATACAGCGTCGGCTGAACCATTCCCAAAACACCGGAAGCGAAAATACACACTACGATACACAGTGGCTTATTCATGCGACACTCCTACTCTGGTTGTGCTCCTGAAACTGAAAAACCTAGCCCGGATATTTCGTCAGGTTTTGTCGTGAGCCTGTGAAGATTGCGCCAGAGCAGGTGTTTTGCGCAGGCCACCGGCTGACAGCGTGTTAGTACACGTCGAAGTCGGCGGGCAAGCAAAGTGCCTGATATGGTGTAAGATTCGCAGGCGCAACAGAAATCTTGTGAAATATGC
>SKQZ01000236.1 GCA_007118765.1 Candidatus Hydrogenedentota bacterium | reverse complement strand
TCTTTGCGAGGAGGGCGCAAGCCCGACGCGGCAATCTAACCCCTAAAGGCTGGTTCCCAAATTCCGATTTGGGAACCCAATAGGTGGCAAAGTTCAACTTTGCAGCTACTGCGACAAAGCGTGGTGCTGACAGGTGGTGCGCGGCAAGAGGAAGTAGAAATTCAAGAGAGAGTGCGTTCCCAAGTGGGAACTTGGGAACGAGTCGGTATAATCGTCTTTGCGAGGAGGGCGTAAGCCCGACGCGGCAATCTGGGACATGAGATCGCGTCGCTCCGCTCGCGATGACAATATAATGAGATCGCGTCGCTGCGCTCGCGATGACGATGTAGGGAGAACGCTTGCCGACTCGTCCCCTCATGGCCGCGCAGACGTTCGGCGTGTCATGGCGCTGTTGCGGTTCAATCGTGTTTCTTGTACGTTCCGCCGGGCACCGGTGTCTCTTTCAATATGTCGGTCAACACCGCCTCTGAGGTGACCCGGCGCAGCCGGCTTTCGGGGTTCAGCGCGATGCGATGTTCGAGTACGGGCCGAGCCAATAGTTTGATGTCGTCAGGCAACACATAGGAACGCCCCAGCACGGCGGCATACGCCTGGGCCGCCCGAAACAACATCATGGAGGCCCGCGGACTCGCGCCCAGCGTCAAATGTACGGAATCGCGTGTGCGATTAACCAGTCGCAGCAGGTATTCCCGCACCTTGTCGTGCACGAAGATTTCCTTCACCGTCGCCTGCATTTTTAACAATGTGGCGGCATCCGTAATCTGTTGCACCTTGTCAATGGGATGTGCCAGCCGTGTCTTTTCCAACAGCGTCGCTTCCGCCGTGATGCTGGGATACCCCACCGACAGACGCATCATGAACCGGTCAAGCTGTGCCTCGGGCAAGGGGAACGTGCCTTCATGCTCCACGGGGTTCTGGGTGGCGAACACGGTAAAGGGCTGTTCGAGTTTGTAGGTGCGGCCATCTATGGATACCTGTCCCTCGGCCATGGCCTCCAACAGCGCGGCCTGGGTGCGCGGGGTGGCGCGATTGATTTCGTCGGCCACCAGAATCTGGGAAAAGACCGGGCCGGGCCGAAACGTAAACTCCTGCGTTTTGGGGTTGAACACCGAAACGCCCGTAATGTCCGAGGGCAACAGGTCGGGCGTGCATTGGATACGGTTGTAGATACAACCGCTCGCCAGCGCCAATGTCCGGGCCAGCATGGTCTTCGCCACGCCGGGCACATCTTCAAGCAACACATGTCCGCCCGCCAGCACGGCGGCCAACATCGTGCGCACCACCTGTGGCTTGTCGAGCACCACCGCCTCAATGGTTGTCGTCAAGGATTGTACGGTTGCTCTGAACTCACCCATAAACAGGCCCTTTGCTGTTGCGCGGCGGCAGACACTACCAGCCGCGTTTTTTCATGGCCTCCATAGACTCCCGGTCTGTTGCCGAGGGCGGGTCAATGGACAAGGCCGTTATCTCAGCGCGTTCCTTCGCATCCAGCGGCATGTCAAGGCATTGAAGCGTGTCGTTCCATTGTTCCACGGTGCGTGCGCCGATAATGGGCGCGGTTACCGTCGGATGCGACATAACCCATGCCGCTGCCAACGCGGCGGGGGACACGCCCTTCTGTTCCGCCCATGCCACAAAACGTTTGGTGACCTCCACATAGCGCGGATCGTCATATCGCTGCCGATACATTTCGGCCTCGTGCAGCCGACCGCTTTCGCCTCGCAGGTATTTGCCGGTCAGCAGTCCCGCGCCAATCACATTATACGGGAACACCGCCAATTTTTCGTAGGCAGCCAACGGCAACAGTTCCACCTCCGCCTGCCGTTTTACCAAACTGTACATGGGCTGGATGCAGATCACGGGCGCGTAGTTTTTCAGGCGGGCAAGTCCCGTCGCCTCGGCCACCTGCCATGCGGCGAAGTTTGAAATGCCCAGATACAGCACCTTCCCCTGCTCAATGAGGGTGTTCGCCGCCCGCAGGGACTCATCCAGGGACACGTTTTCATCCCAATGGTGCAGGTACAAAATCTCAAGGCGGTCTGTTTGCAATCGCTTGAGTGTTCGTTCCACCGATGCAATGATGTTGCGCCGCGACAGCCCCTGATCGTTTCTGCCGCCGCCAAACGGGAAAAAGACCTTGCTTGTCAACAACAGTTCGTCGCGATGGGGGCCTATCCACCGTCCCACAATCTCTTCCGTAAGCCCCTTGTTATAGTTGTGAGCACAGTCGAAGAAATTGACGCCCCGTTCAAAGGCGGCCTCCATAATGGCGCGCGATGTCGTTTCATCCGCTTCATTGCCAAAGGTCATGGTGCCCAGGCACACTTTCGAAATTTCGAGGCCGGTCGTTCCCAGTCGCGTATATTCCATACGAAACCTCCTCTCTTGTTTCTTGCATTCACAAACCAGATATCATATCTTACCTGAAAAGAACGACCGTAACACAGTGCGCGCAGCAGAAATCACGAGGACGAAAAGGGCATGGCCGCAGTACCACAACAATTTTCTGATCACTATCACCGGCTGTTGGAACAGGCGAACGCCATGACGCTGAAAGAGACGGCCGCCATACCCGAGAAGGTGTTGCAGCGGATGTGGCAGCGCGCCGTGTTTCCCGAGCCGTTGCAGTCGTTGGAAGGCCACACGCTTCAGATTCTCGCGCCGGGCTGGTTGAACACGTCCGGCGGCCCCGACTTTTCCAACGCGCAAATCACGTTCAACGGCGAAACCTTTACCGGCGACGTGGAGATCCATCGCAACATGCGCGACTGGTATGATCACCGCCATCATGAGGACCCCGCCTACAACGATGTGACGCTCCATGTGGTGAGCACGCCGCCCGACGAAAAAACGCCCCGCGCCACCACGGCGGCGGGCCGGACCATCGCCACTTTGGTATGGCCGGGCGAAGAGGCGCTGTACGACACCGATACACAACACGCCGTCCCGGCCCATTGCGGCGCATGCGCCTCCGAAATTGTGAATGCACACCCCGATGTGTTTCGGAAGTTCCTCGCATTGGCCGGAGAATGGCGCATGCTGGAAAAACAGCGGCGGTTGCGCGCGCGGATGGATACGGTGGGGCCGGACCAGGCGATTTACGAGATGTTTATGGTGGCATGCGGCTACAGCAACTACAAAGAGCAAATGTTGCGTGTCGCCCGGGCGCTGCCCTATGAACGGGCGCGTCAACTCGCCCAGCAGACACCGCAACTGCTGGAGGTGGCGTTATTGCGTATCGCGGGATTACTGCCCGACCCGTGGCCGCATGCCGAAGAACCGCCCCCGCATTATGTCCAGGCCATGACGGCGTTGCGCGAACATCTGCCGGGACTGGGAACTCTGGAATTGGACTGGCGGAAGACAAGCAGCCGCCCCGCCAACAATCCCGAGCGCCGTCTCGCGGGCGCAGCGCGATTCTTGACGCGAACGGCGGATTACGGCCTGCACCAGAAACTGGAGATGGCATGGCGCGCCCCCATGACGCCCCTCGAACGTCGCCGCGCAATAGAAGCCCTCTTCGGCGGCGCCATGGGATTCTGGGCGCACCAATGCACCTGGAACGGCGCGCCCCTGGCCCGTCCGTCGGCGCCGCTGGGCACGGGACGCATCCGCACCATTATCGGCAACGCTTTGGTTCCCGCCGCGTTGGCGTGGGCACGCTTGCAGAAGTCGGCGCGTCTGGAAGACCACCTGCACGAATTCTTCGCCGCCCTGCCCGGCGAAGCGGAGAACAGCGTACATCGCACCATGCAACAGTGGCTCTTCCCCGAGGGCAAACCTTTTCGCATTGGCTTTCGCGAACAACAGGGCCTCATGCAGATGCATCAGGATTGGTGCGCCCACAATCCGTCCTGCCGCAACTGTACCGTGCTTGTGTTCTTGCGTTCTCTCGAAACGGGCGACCTGTAATGCGCATGGAGCTTGCGTGTTTACAAGTGGAAATTGTACTATAGTGCCCGTGCAGGGGGCCTTTTGCGTGGATAACAGGGAATGGCAGCCTAACAAAGGGAAAGGTCTCATGAACGCCACAAAAGTAGTCGGACTGATTCCGGCGAGGTATGGGTCAACACGGTTGCCGGGCAAGCCCCTGGCTTTGATTGCCGGAAAACCGATGATACAGCATGTATACGAGCGCTGTGCAGACGCGCCGTCACTGGCGGCGGCATGGGTCTGCACGGATGATTCGCGGGTGTACGACACTGTGAAGGACTTCGGCGGCAACGCAGTGATGACGCGGCCTGATCATATCAGCGGCACAGACCGCGTGGCGGAGGCGGCGGAACAACTCGATGCCGATATTGTCGTCAACATTCAGGGCGATCAGCCCTTTGTCCATCCCGACATGCTGAACGAGGTGGTGACGCCATTGCTGCAGGAAAAACCGGCAGATGTGTCCACGCTGAAGGTGCGGATAACCCATGAAGCGGACCTGCACAACCCCGCCGTGGTGAAAGTGGTGACTGACCACGCCGGTAACGCCCTCTATTTCTCCCGTTCCCTCATTACGTACACACGCGAAAACCTGTCGCATGACGTGTATGAGCACGCGGGCACCTATGCCTACCGGAAGGATACGCTGTTGCGCTTGACCCAGCTGGCGCCCACGGTACTGGAGCAGGTGGAATCGCTCGAACAACTGCGCTGGTTGCAACATGGCCTGCGCATTGCCGTGGTCGAATCGCAGATATCCGACCCGGCGCGGCACGGTTTCAGTGTGGATACGCCCGAAGACCTTGCCCGAGCAGAGGACATGATGCTTTCTTCAGAATAGTTTGCGACCGAACTGTGCCGAAAGGACTGTGCCATGAGCATCAACACAGATGCGCTTGACCAGGCGGCGGCCCGCCTCGATGATGACATGCTCGAACGCATTGAGGAGGCGGTGGAACGTATTGTGGCGGCAAAAGAGCACGGCGGCGCGGTGACCGTGGTCACCGGCAGCGGCCCCAACATTCATGAAGGCGTGACCACCCTTATCGCGACGCTCATGCGCGCGGGCATTGTGGACGCCGTTTCCACCAGCTCCGCAGTGGTCGCCCATGAAATGGGCGGCGCCCTTGACAAGGTCAAGCGGTGCCCCGGCGCGCCGCTTGATTTGCCGGAATCAATTCTGCCGCGCGGCGGCGAATTTGAACTCTCAGTCATGGATGATGCCGCGCTCGATGCCATACGCGCGTATATGCCGGTGGACATGGCGCTCATTGAGCGCTTGCGTGCCGCCGAGGGCAAAACGATTATTAAGGCGGCGGGCAACCTCGGTTACCCCATGGGCTTGTAT
>SKQZ01000123.1 GCA_007118765.1 Candidatus Hydrogenedentota bacterium | reverse complement strand
TACCGACAGGAAGCAGGCAATCATCAAAATCGTTAAACAAAAACAACTGCAATAGGACGACATCCGGCGTAAGGGCCACGCCACGTTCCCGGAGCATGCCCAATGCCTGTAGTGGGCCTGCGCCGTTAACGCCGCCGTTGATTACCGTTACCGGGCGATTACCCAGGGTATCATGCAGTTCGTGTTCAAGATATGCCGGGATGGTGTGCTCCGCCTCCACTGCGTGTCCCATGGTGAAGGAATCGCCTAACAACAGAACGCGGAATTCGTCCGGTGTTTTGGGCGGGATGGGACGGTCACGAAATCCTTGGTTGCTTATGACATAACGAACAGGCGCATATTCGTCTTCTCTGATTTGGAAGTGGCTGGTTATGTCTGCGTTTGGGTTAAGCAGGAACACATACTCAGGATGCGGCGAATAAAGGTCGTTACTGCCCGGCGGGTTTCCCCACATCATGCGGGCGCCTGCTTCCTGCACAAGGGCGCCCAGTAGCAGCGATACAAGAAGCATCGCCATTTCGAAAACATGCAGGTCTGTGAGTTTTACGCGTAAAAACGTGAACTGTTTATGGAAGACAAGCAGGAGACCAAGAAGCGCCATCGCCAACCACAGGTCAAAGGAACGTTGCAGCACACTGATGCCAAGCGCCAAATACAACATCAAGAAGGCAGGCCGCACTACAAGAGCAAGGGCGTTCAGTTTTGCTGCGTATGGCGCTTCCGGAAAAAGCCGCCCACGCCACCATAACAGTAGGGCGATCAAAAGCAAAAGAGAGACTACGACTGCGACATACTCCCGTGCGGGGCCGCTGAAATACTGTGCCGTAGCCATCACAACAATGGCGGACAGACAATAGGAGGCGGAACCCAAGAATGTTGTGCCGCACAGGATCACCACCGCAATCCAAGGCGCGTCAAGCAAAACACCGCCAATCAGACACAACCCGAAGGCTATGAGACGAGCGCTACTGGCCACCGAAAAGAATTCCTTGCTGGGTCACAACTAAAAACGGGCCTCTATCTCCTCAATAGCGCGCAGCCGACGTTCCTGTTCTTCGGGCGGCATGCCCGGGCAAATGCCGACTTCACTCTCGCGGAGCACGGCTTTTTTCTCCGAAACCGACAACGGGATGCCTGCCTCTTGCTTGGTTTCAATAATCAAATCGGAAAGTTCTTCCCACAAGGCCGCGGTTTCCCACCGCGCTTTATCAAGCAGGGCAATGGATTCAAGATAACGGCCATCAAGGCGCATATCCAGACCTTCCATAAGCATGAGGCGTCCTTCGCCGTAAGGATCATTCAGGTTGCGCCATGTTTCGCGGGCGCGTTCCCAATACGCTGTTGACTGTTCCTGCAGGGTCTCGCGCTGCTGCGGATCGTCTGTTTCATAGGACTGTTTGCGCAGTTCGTGGCTTCGTTGTTCGTAAATGTGTCCCTGATTGCGCATTATGAAACGCGGCGCAACCTCAACGGCGGTCATACTGCCCGGAAAGCGTATAATATAATCTTGCCAACCGGCAAGCGCCTCTTCGAATTGGCCATTTAATTCATAACTGAGAAACAGCTGTCGTGGCACCCACCGGTCATGCGGCACGCGGATGGCTTCAGACAGATACCTCACCGCATTGGGATAGTCCTCCAGTTTCTCTTTGTATATTGCGAATCCCAATTCGAAGTATAGCCGATAATTGCGGGGATTGCGACGTATGCCGTCTTTCAAGAAGTCAATGGCATAATAGTAGAACCGCTCTTTTTCGCCCAGGCAGGCTTCGTAGCCGTCATGCCATTCCCGTTGCGGCCACGGCGTGTCTGGCATACGGGCGGTGGCATTATAGGCCAAATGCCATGCGCCAATCAGATAGGCTTCGATAAACTCCGGGTCGAGGGCCACACACGTGCGCATGAGGGTTATCATGCGATACATGTTGCCCTGATGCCAGTAGCGGTCCACTTCTATCCACAATAGATTGGCTGCAACTTTCCGGAATCCGAAAAAGAGATTAAAGATATTGACGCCGCCCGCCTGTGCTTCGGCATATTGGATATCCCGCGCGAAACGCAGCTGTTGTTGTCGGGCAAGATCAAGAAATGTTTCGCGTTGGGATGCGGCGTGACGGCTCCGCGCGAAGTCCCAAATGCGTCTGTGCGTGCGATAATCTTCTTCGGCCTGTTCTTCAGGGTCGGGCAGGACGCCTTCCGTGGGGTCTTGCCGGTATTCAACAAGGAAATCATCAAAGAAGCCCGCTGATTCAAGCGCGACGACACTTTCCCGAAACAGGTCGCCATCCGGGTCGTTCTCACGCACCTGCCCATCCATGCGCGCCTGCACGGCCGCCGCCAGAAACCATCGGTAATAGGCTTCCGACTCACGCAGGTGCTGGATGTGTAAATTCAGCAGCGTGCCTGCGGCAACGAGCGTCGCCATAATCGCGAATGCTGTTAGTCTGGGATGTTGTGCCATTACACCTCCTTGCGCCAGAATATGATATAGGCGCACAGGAATCCGGCAAGCCCATATAGAAAGCCATATAGCAAGAGATTGGGGATAAGCACATCGGCGGGCGGATCATTGGGCTGGCCGGTGACAATCTGCATCTTCAAACTAAAGTTTTGCAGGTTGGGCAATACCGCATGCAACCCGGTGGCGATGTGACCAATCATGGCGTCAAACCACTCGCCGGTCTGTCCCGCACGGTGTTCCACATCCTTCAGATATTCGGTGAGATTGCCGGTAATATAAATGAACAACCCACCGAGGATTGGCACCAATGACGTGGTGGCGGCACAGGACACGGCAAACGTAAAGGACGACACAATCAAAAATTCGAAGTATGTGAGCAGAATACTCCATAGCAACAGGGTGGGCATGACCCCCTCCCGCATATACAAGGCCATAAAGAAGAGACCGCCCATGATGGCCAGATTCACCATAATGATGAACTGTGCGCCCATAAACTTACCCAACAGATACTGCATGCGCCCGACCGGCTTGGACAGCACAGTGTAAATCACTTTGTTTTCCACCTCGTTGGGCACAACGGACGCAGAAATATACACGGCAATCAGTACACCAAATATGGCAATGGCGGAAACGCATATATCTTTAATCAATTTGAGGTCAATGTCGGTTTCGGCGGAAGGATCCAAGAAGGTTGCAATAAAACTTGATCCGAAAATCACGAGCAGACTCAACACCAAAAAGCCAATCAACAGTTTCCGGCGCATGCCCTCGCGATAGGTATACAAGGCAATGTAAAAGGGGCCGCGAAAATAATTGGTTAATGCATTCATAGAGTTAACTCCGGGCTGCTTCTGCCGCGCCAACAACGCGAACAAACAATTCTTCAAGTGTTTCACGACGCGGGGTTACACTGTGTATTTGCAGTGCTTTTTCTTTACACAACTCAATAACGTCAAAGATTGAAAGTGAACCGCCTACGCGCAGTTGCGCACGCGCGCCCGTACGATCTTCAATCGAAACGCCGCGCTCTGTCAGGGAGGTCGCCACCTCATCGGTCAGACCGTCAACATCCACGGTCATCTCGCGTTTTATCAGCAATTCTTCCATGGAGCCGATGGTCTGCAAAACGCCGTTAAACAATATGCCCACACGGTCGCTCATCATCTCCACCTCTAGGAGTTCGTGGCTTGAGATAAACAGCGTCTTGCCTTGCGCCCGCAGCCGCAACAGGATGTCGCGTATCTCTTTGCGGGCGATGGGATCAAGGCCGGTGGTAGGCTCGTCGAGAATGAGAATGCGCGGGTCGCTGATGAGCGCCTGCGCCAATCCAATGCGTTGGCGCATGCCCTTTGAATAGCCCCGCAGCAGTCGTCTGCGTGCGTGTTGCATACCCACCATCTCAAGTGTTTCGTTAATGCGGCGTTTCAAATCGGCGCCACGCAGCCCATACAGTTTCCCGTAATACGACAGAATTTCCTCGCCACGCAAGAAGTCGGGATAGTAGGCGCCTTCCGGCAGATAGCCAATATCTTTCTTTACTGCGGCAGAGCTGATAGAACGGTTGCCGAGAATCTCAATGATGCCGTTAGTAGGAAAGATCAATCCCAACAGCATCTTGATGGTGGTGGTCTTTCCTGATCCGTTTGGCCCGAGATAACCGAATATCTCGCCCTCGTGAATCTCAATATTGAGGTCTTTCAGCGCATGCACATCCTGACCGCGCAACGCGCCCTCATATATCTTTGTGAGGTTTGATGTGAATATTGCAGTTGACACGTGTTCACAACCTTTCTGCTGACAGAAACACTCCGTTTCCATCTGAGCTGTTTAACAAGACACTAACGGCGCAGATTCGCTTGGGCAGCGTGCCGTTTCCATTATGTGGACGCTCTGTGTCGAGCAGACCCATGATACCAAAATTCATACTTTCATTCCAGAATCACGCACGCGAGGCCGGTCATGATGCGTAAACAGACTCCACGACCTCGATGACCTCTTCATAGTCGGGAACATATCCGTCCCACGCTGTGACCAAGGCGCCATCGTGGATCAATGCGATGCGGAACGGTTCATTGCCTAAAAGCGAATAAAACAGCATGGCGCGGTTGCCAATGGAATACATGGGAAAAACAGTCCCCGCGTAGGCTTGGAAAATTTCCATGTCCCCTGGCTCGTCTTCGTAGCACAACGCGATAGTCGGCGGCATATCGGGCATAAACCAGAGATCGTTTAGTTCCGGCGCTTTTTCCATGCATTCGCTGCAGGACATACTCATAATCGGTACCAGATACGTGCCCTCCGCCAGATTAAAATACCCTTCCGGCATATAGATTTCAAACTGTGCGAACGGGCGCTCAACACCGTCTTCTGTTACCGAAGAAAAGGCTGTCCACTCGATATCACGATAGGCATATCCCGTAGCAACGCACGCCAGGACCACAGCAACCACGGCTTTACCCACTACCGGCAAGGGAACAAAACGTACCGATGACAAAGCCGCGGGAAACTTGCGCGCAGGCCACACGAAAGTCCATAAGATATATACGCCGGCACTTACAATGCCGGCATTCTTGAAAAGAGACACTTGCGGCGTCATTTGAAAAACGGGGAAGCAGCCGCAGTCTTCCAGTCCATGTACGCGCCAGGCATAAACAATAAGGGCGGAGAACACAACCAGCATCACTTGCAGCCCCACGATAACAAGGCCTTTGAGGCGCAAGCCGGATATAAGCGCAAACCCCAGCACAATCTCGGCAAATAACGTTGCCAAGGCAGCAGCATACAGCCATGTTGGATTCTCAATGACTTTATAGGCCGCTATCTGAACGGCAAATTTGTCTATATC
>SKQZ01000321.1 GCA_007118765.1 Candidatus Hydrogenedentota bacterium | reverse complement strand
TCGACGCCCGTGGAACCCACACAAGACACCTCGCTGGTCACCGTTACGCCGTCGGCGTGAAGCCCGGCGTGTACCTGTACGTGTGTCAACGACAGCGGATGACACAGCGGAATCCATTCGCCTGTGCGTTTGGCGGCCTGTACGCCGGCAACTTCCGCCACAGTCAACACGGCGCCCTTCTTTATCTCATCATCGGCAATCAACGTTTTTGTGGCATCGCTCATGTGGATGTGTCCGGTTGCACGGGCCGTGCGGCGCTGCGCCGGTTTCCCGCTCACATCCACCATGCGCGCCCGCCCCGCATTGTCAATATGGGAAAAGTCGGTCATGGAATTACCCTCCAACGGCGTGGAATGCGGCATTGCTTGTGGCGCCGCACGCCGGTTTTGCCGCAACAGCCTGTTGCAGTGCTTCTACGGGGCCCAGTGTGCGCACGTTGAATCCGAGGTTGCTGAACAGACAGGGGCGTACCAATCCGTCGCAGGAAAGACGCAGCCGGTTGCACTGTTCACAGTCGCCTCCCGTGCCGCCGATGACGGTTGAGAATGCGCCTGACGCCAAATGCATCCGCCGGATAAAGCGTACTTCATAGCCGTGGGTTGCGCCAAAGGCACGGACGGCGGACGCGTCAGATGCATCCGGGGAGTCTTCAATGACACAGTTCAGTTTAATGGGCGTAAGCCCGGCATGCCGCGCGGCTTCCAGCCCTCTGAATACGGCTTCAATATCGCCGCCCCGTGTGATGCGCCGGTATCGTTCCGGATCCATCGTATCCAGACTGACATTCACGCGCTTTAATCCGGCGTTGGCCAACGGGTGTGCAAACTGTTCCAGGTGTGTCCCGTTGGTCGTCATGGCAAAATCATGAATGCCGGCGATTTCAGCCAACATGCCGGTGAGGGCGACAATCCCGCGCCGCACAAGCGGTTCGCCGCCGGTAAGCCGCACTTTTGTAATGCCGTGTTGAACGGCCGCCTGTGTGAACGCCACCACCTCTTCGAAGGACAGTACGTCCTCGTGGCGTAACAAGGGTACGCCCCCGGCGGGCATGCAATAGTTACAGCGCAGATTGCACTTGTCCGTAACGGAAATGCGCAAATAGGTGATGGGCCGGTTAAAGCGGTCTTGCACGATGCTGTTCCTTGCGTCAGTACAGGCAAACAGGAATTCACGCTTCTGAAACGTTACCGTGTTGTACTTGTTCGCCCTGTCTCGGTGTCGTTATGCATTGAAAAACATATCGTAGTATACCCCACGCATCCGGTGCAATGGTATTCTTGGTTTCGCAATCAGTGGCCGGCGTTTCACCTGCCGCTTATGCAGGCTTGGAAACGTTTATTGTGGATTTCTGACGCGGACGCGGTCGCTCATGTGATATGATGTATTCAGTGACTGTTGGCATAAGAACGAAAGCATGAAGTTATAAATGATGCAAAACGACAAGCGTAGACCTTTCTCTTGGACGGCCTGGCTGCTTCCCAACGCCACGGTGTTTTTTGCCAGTGCCTGTATAATGACCCTTGAATTGACTGCGGGACGTTTGATTGCGCGGCATGTCGGGGTTTCGCTGTACACGTGGACTGCAATTATCGGCGTTGTCATGGCGGGCATCGCCTTGGGCAACTTTTTAGGGGGGCGGATTGCCGACCGTACGCGACCGCGGGGGGCGCTTGCGCTTCTGTTTTTCGCGGCGGCCCTGTCGTGCGTCGGCATCCTGCCGTTAAACAGGCTTGCAGGCGAAATGCAGTACCTTGCCGTGCTATCGTGGCCGTCACGCATTTTCTGGCACGTAGCGATTACGTTTGGCGTGCCTGCCATCCTGCTGGGCACAATGACGCCGGTGGTTGCGAAAATGGCGCTGGACTACAAACGCAGTGCAGGCCGCACCGTGGGCGGTGTATTCGCGTGGGGGGTCGCCGGAAGTCTTGTCGGTACGTTTTTTACCGGCTTTTATCTTGTTATGCATTTGGGCGCCACCGCCATTGTTCTGTGTGTCGCGTTTGGGCTTGCCGGATTGGGAGTGCTCTATACCCTGTTGTTTTTTCTCGAACGTGCCCGCCGCGAAGAAGCGTCCGCCAACATTGCACCGCCTGAAAGGCACGCCGCAATACCGGTACAATCGTTGTTAGAGACCGCTTCAATTTGGGCGCCTGCCGCGATTACCGTCTTCTTGTCCAACATGGCCTTTATGGTGTTTGAACTGGCGGCGTTGCGCGTTATTGCGCGCGAATTCGGTTCTTCGCTATACACTTGGACGACCGTTATCGGCGTTGTGTTGGGCGGCATCAGCTTGGGCAATTATCTGGGCGGACGCCTGGCGGACCGTTCCGGATCATCAAGACGCATTGCGGCGGTGTTTTCCTGTGCCGCCATCGCCGTGATGGTGAGTCCGCTGTGTGGTTCGCTGGCAAGTGATTCCCGGTACTACTTTGTCATGTATGCAGAGGCATCCTGGATCATGCAGATTGTGGTGTATACGCTGGCGCTGTGTTTCGTGCCCTGTGTGTTCATCGGCATGGTAAGCCCGTTGGTTACGCGTCGCTTGCTCGCGCGGGGACGAACGCCCGGCGCTGCCGTGGGCGCGGTATATGCGTGGGGGGCAATCGGCGCCATCTTCGGGACATTCCTTGCGGGCTATTTTTTGATACAGTGGCTGGGCAGCCTGCCGGTGATCGCGTTGACCGCCCTGGTATTGGCGCTTGTAGCGCCCTTCTACGCAAACCGGAAGTGGCTGGCCGTGGCGCCGGTGGCGCTTTGCGCGCTTCTTTTGGCGGGCGCTTTGACGCCCACGGCGCCGCTGGAGCGCATCGGGACAACCATGCGTTTGCGCGTCTCTTTGTCGCCGGATACGGTCTACGAGGATGAAAGCCAGTATACGCATATACGGGTGGAGAAAATCCGCGACGAACCCATGGGACGTGCAATGCTTTTGGACCAGTTAATCCATACCAAGACGGATATTACGGACCCCACGGTATTATTGTACGAATATGAATGGGTATATGCGGGGATTACGGAAATGCACCGGCCCGCCCCAACGCCGATAAACGCTTTTGTTATCGGCGGCGGCGGATATTCGTTCCCTAATTATCTGGTTCACACCCGTCCGGGCAGCCATGTGGTTGTTGCGGAGATTGATGCTGCCGTTACGGAAGCCGCCCATGCGGCCATGGGGTTGCCCCGTGACACCGAAATAGAAATCCATAATCGCGACGGTCGCATAGTGGCCGTGGATTTGCTGCGGCGGCAGACGGACAGCGGGGAAGGCGGCACGTTCGATGTAATATATGGTGACTCCATCAACAATTATACGGTGCCGTATCATCTGACCACGCTGGAGTTTAAGCGGATGGTATATGACCTGCTTGCCGACGATGGCGTGTACATGTTGAACATGATTGATATCTTGAATGAGGGCGGTTTTCTTGCCGCCGTGATAAACACATGCCGCGAGGTGTTTCCCCATGTAAGCGTACTAAATTCCGGCGCCTCATTTGCCACCCGTGACACGTTTATCGTTGTGTGCAGCAAGACTCCCATGCCCCTGCAGAACATTCCGCGTCTTATTGGCGCCGACTATAGATACCGGGGGGCGTTCTTATCCGATGTTGTGATCAACGGGCTGTTTGAGCGCCACGAAACCCTGGTACTGACCGATGACTTCGCGCCTGTCGAGAACCTTGTGGCGCCCGTTGTACAAACCAGCGAAGGCGATAAGTACAGCGTCAACCTGCATCATGCCACACGACACGCGGAGCGTGGCAATATCGAGCGCGCAATAGAACACTGCCATCGCGCATTGGAAATGGAGCCGCACTGTGTGGAGACGCTGGAGCTGCTGGCGGACTTACACCTCAAACAGGATGATGCCGCCGCCGCGCTTGACGCGCTGAAGAAAGCCGCCGAGTATCATCCCGAACCAGCCGACTTGTGGTATAGCGTCGGGCGCATCGCGTTGGACGCGGGAAAGCCGGACGAAACACTTATCGCGTGGAATCGTTGTGTCTATTTCCAGCCCGACCATGTTGCCGCATGGTATAACATGGGTGTATTGCACGGCATGCGTAATGAGATGGCGGAGGCCGTTAACGCATGGCAACAGGTGCTGAAGCACGAGCCTGACCATGAAGACAGCCTGTATAATCTGGCTGCGGTATTTATCATGCAGGGCGATGGCGCGGCTGCTGCGGAGGTCTTGGAGGCCATGCGGGAACAAGACATTTCCATTGATGCGCGGCTCAAAGAGGGCATGCAGGGACTTGAATCTGTGTCGCCGCCGGGCTTGTAAACCCGTGGCGTCGGGCCGTTCACCCGATCCTCGGTTCAAGGCTCGTCGGTTGCTGCCGCGTTGGCATCATCCCCGGCACCTTCGACGGGTTGTTCCTCTTCTTCCGGGGGCGTTGGGGCGTCGTCGGTATCTTCCCCTTCAATGGGCTCGTAATGGTAGACGAATTCGGGGCCTTCCCAAGGTTCTATCTCAAGCATGTCCGCCGCCCATTCGTAAAACGGACTGTCCGCCGGGAAAACGTCCAGCATTTCCATCAATATGCGGCGTACACTGTCAAAATCGCCCAGTCGCTCGTAGGCCGTTACCAGCCGCGGGTAAACCTGATATCTGCCGGGATAGTCGGGATACCGCAATAATACCTCCTGATAACTCCATGCGGCCAGCTCGTAGTCTTCAATCTGCATATACAGGTTGCCCGCAGCGTCCAACAAAGCGGGCGCCTCCGGGCTGTCGGGGTTGCGTTCAACCTCTGCGCGATGTTCTGCAATGGTGTCAAGAACCCGATCACGTGGATTGGGCGGTTCAAATTCCTGTGCCCGCTGCAGCTGTTCCCGTATGGTTTCCCGTGGTAGTTCAGGCGTCGTAGAGCGTACCCGCGGTATGGCGGGTCCTTCTTCCGCAGTGTCTCTTCCCGCGAACCCGCCCACCACTGCTATCAGAAGCAACACACAGGCGCTGCCCAGCACGATTCCCCAGATGGTCTTGCTTTGCAACTACACAGTCTCCTTGTGTCCGGGTTATACGCCCAACTCGCGCCATGCCAAATCTTGCAGACGCAGGATGGGGAAGTCGCCAATCATGCCCAACGGCAGATTCTGTGCCAACACCGGCACTTGGAAAATGGAGGGCACCTGATTGCCCATTTCAAAGTCTCGACCCACAATCGTTCCGCCGAGGCGGGTCTGGAAGGAAAGGTTCACATTGTCGGCGCTGTAAAAGGCGCCCATCATATGCCGTTGTGACGTCGTGCCCAGTGCCATGCGACCACGGCTCATAACGCCCAGACAACTGATATAGGGGAAGGTGT
>SKQZ01000029.1 GCA_007118765.1 Candidatus Hydrogenedentota bacterium | reverse complement strand
TGTCTGTGGCGGTCGCGCTGCCACATGCTCGCGACGATACCGGTACTGTTCGACAACATAGGTGTCCCAGTTTGGATTGTGTACCAACTGCCGAGAACGGTAATGCATGTAGATGGGGTCCGGGCCGTATCGAGACGCTTGTGCCGAATACCACGGATAGAAGCCCCGACTTTCATAACGGGGGTCATAATAGTCGCCATAGTAATAGTGCTGTGACCGTGGTCGGACAAAGAGGGACGCGACGATCACGCCGAGGTCAATAACGATACGCGGCGAATAATGGTAGCTCGGTTGTCTATACACAGGCTGATCATAGTATATAGGCGCGAACATCACACCGCGGTTGACCAGATCATAGTCCCAGTAACCTGGCACAAATACATGGCCTCGCGGCGTCCAGGTGTAATAGGCGGGGGTCCAGACCCAATCTGGACGCTGTACCACCCAATACCCAGGCTGCCAGTGATAACGAGTCTGCTGCCAGACCCAACTCCCGGAGCTCCACACATGGTCTGGCGCTGGCGCGGGAGAACTGGGGCCGACTTCGAGCGGTTCCGGCGGCGCGGGCAGGTAGGTTACTTCTGTTTGCGCAACCTCCCCCCAAAAGCCGGAAATCCACTGCACACCATCGCCGACAGTCGCCCAGTATCCAGGCACCCATTGCCGGTTCGGCGGGACGTCTCGCCAGACGCCACTTATCCAAATATAATCGCTCCGGTCATCATCCCAACTCCAGTACCCGGGTATCCATGCTATATTAGCGCCTTCCGGGCGCTGGTCGGGCGGCAGTTCATCAATGGACTCGTAGGGCGGCTGCGAGATTACGACCCCGGCCGTAGCGCCTGTCATGGACGCTGCCGCGAAGGCTTCATGCATGGGGCCTCGCGTCAGCACCTGTACGCCGGCTTCATCGCGGTATTCGCCCAACACCATTGGCGCCATTCCAAACACAAGCAGAAATAGCGCCGATGTGTAAATATCCCTTTTCATGATATATATCCTTATGGTCTTTGCTTATTCACTTTTGAAGAAGTGCAGGATGGGTGGCGTTAGTCGCATGGACGGTGAGTTGCGCGCCACGCCGCCCATCCTGCTGATGATGAGGTTCCTGCTTTTGCAGGAAACAGGGGGTCGGGGTGATATCAATTGTCAAATGCGCTGTCTATTAGAGGCAGAACTGGATAAGGCAGCTGTGCCGCCTATCTGCGCTGGGCGTCTTCCGCCGTGTTCTCAATGGTTTCGCCGCCCCGCTGAATATCCTTGCCGGCGCCACGAAACGTATTGCACCCAAGCATTCCAATTCCTAACAGAACGCCTACTAATACCACTAGAACAATCTTCTTAAACGTTTTCATTTTCACAATCCCTTTCTGTTGGGTCACACGCCTGGTTATTCATCCAGGCAACAATTTGTCGTCTATGTATCAAAACTTTTCCTTTTTCAACGCTGCCTATTGTTCCGTTAATAAATAATTATTCATCAGGCTGAGACTTTGCATGAGTGTGGGGTAAAGAAGAAGTAAGCAAGAGGAAGAAAAAGAAAAGGAAAATAAAAAATAGCGCTTTGTAGATGCCAATTACCGCGTCACCGACGCCGCCAAAGCCAGCGATCGCAACCAGCATTGTGGTGAGAACAAGCAGTATTATCCATGGCATCATATTAAGTATCCCTGTTTGGCTTGGGGGGGGGCGCGCTAAAACCGTTCGCCCCCTGTTCTGGGGAAGCGGCGCCGCCCGCTGTATTCGGCACAAGAACACGGCTAGTATTGCCGTCCATAGTATTGCCCTGCGCATGGCCGGAACACTTGGCAAAATTGTAAAGCCACTCTAATGTATAGGCGTTCACGTCTCGGACAGAGGAATTAGTCTCTACCATTATCGTCCCTTTCAGTTTTTAGGTTCAGGTGGAGGTTTGGTTATAGGTCATCCAGTATTGGCCGATCTTTTCCACGGCAGCCCGAAAATCGGGGAAATTCACCGGCTTGATAATGTAACTGTTTGCGCCGCAGCGATAACTTTCCTTGATGTCGCTGTTATCCTGAGAGTCGGTGAACATTACAACGGGCGTGAGCGTCAGTGAGTCCTGCCGCTCAAGCGACCGTATTTGCCCGAGCACGGCAAAGCCGTTGTCGCCCGGCATTGCCAGGTCCAGCAGGACCAGCGTGGGGGGGCTCTCGTCAACACGGTCGGTATAAGCGCCGCGCGCAAAAAGAAAGTCCAGTGCTTCTGTGCCGTCGTGAACAGAGTATACCTGGACATCAGGGATAGCCTGTTGCAGCGCTGCCACAATCGAGACGCGTTCGCCCTCGTTGTCTTCCACGACGAGAATATCTGTGGGTTCGTTGCTCACAATGAACTGTTTCCGTTCTGCCCGAAGGCGTTGTGTAATGGGCTTCATATTTCCATGTCCTGAGTCTACCTGTGAAAGATGAAGTTGTGGCAAGGTTACGGTAAAATCTTGGTAAATAAGATGACGCGACCCATAAGCGACGCAGCTCCACTCCGCTTTTTCCGCCATGCTTAATGAACTTTGTCGAGAACCTGTCTTATTTTTTTCAAGAGCACATTAGGCGCGCAGGGCTTCTGAATCAGTTCGATGCCCTTTTCCAGCACAAAGTCCTTGTGGATGTCTGTGGTGTTGTAACCGCTCATAAAAAGGAACCTAAGAGCCGGATACTTTTGTTTTAGCGTGTCGTATACCGATTTTCCGCCCATCTTCGGCATCACCATGTCCAGGAGGCACAGGTCAATGCTCGCTGCGTATTTCTTGAATACCTCCAGCGCCTGCTCTCCATTTGCCGCCAGTAACACGCTATACCCGGCGCGTTCAAGAACGCGCGCCACCAGCCTTCGCAAGGATTCCTCATCCTCGGCGACCAGGACCGTTTCCGCGCCCCCTTTCGCGTGCGCGGCTGCCGTGGCAACCCCCTTCTTCGTCGCTCCGTCAATCATTGGGAGATAGATTTTGAATGTCGTGCCCGCACCCGGCTCACTATACACCTCTATCATGCCCTGATGCTGTCGCACAATGCCGTAAACAGTTGCCAACCCCAAGCCGGTGCCTTTCCCGACGTCTTTCGTGGTGAAAAAGGGTTCGAAGATGCGTTCTTTTGTGGCGGCGTCCATACCGCAGCCGGTGTCGGTGACGCTGAGCAGCGCATAATGACCGGCAGACGCCCACGGATGCGCGGCGCAGTATTCCTTGTCTATCACCACCGTTTCTGTATTAATGGCAAGTGTGCCGCCCTCCGGCATGGCGTCACGCGCATTGATACATAAGTTGAGCAGCGCCTGCTCTATCTGCGCCCGATCCGCGTGAATGTTGCACGGGGCGTCGGGCACGATCGTCATCTCAATGTGTTCGCCTATCAAACGACGAATCATTGTTGATATGCCGTGAACCACCTCATTGATTTCCAGGTCCTCCATTTCAAGAATTTGCCGCCGACTGAAGGTAAGCAATTGCCGCGTTAATGCCGCGGCCCGCTCCGCGCCCAGCAAAATTTCCTCTGTGCACTCGCGCGCCTCACCGTCTTCCGCAAGTGATTCCAGCAACATCGTGCCGTATCCGGTTATGGCTTGCAGGATATTGTTGAAATCATGCGCTACGCCGCCGGCCAGCTTCCCGATGGCTTCCATTTTTTGTGACTGGCGATACTGTTGTTCAAGTAGCGCACGTTCCTGTTCTTTTTCCTGCCGGGAAAGAATTTCCCACATCTTCTGGAGCAATATGGACAGCGCGTTTTCGTCTGCGTCCTCGTAATCGCACGTCTTGTTGGCTACCGTGGCCAGGGCAACAATACGGTCTCCATCAAAGACAGGCACAGCCATAAACCTGTGGATGGGCACATGCCCTTCGGGAAGTCCTTTTTTGCCGTGAAGCGGTTTCTCGTAATCATTGCAGCGCACGGCCTTCCGCTGTTGAACACATTCACTCCATAACCCCGCCGTGGAAATCGGATATTCGATGGGCTGGGAAGAAACGGCGCATTCCGCCATGACCTCCGTGGACCAGCGATAAAGGGTCATCACTGTTTCGCTTTCATTCATCATGGCAAGAAAGGAATACTGACTTTCCGTAACGCGCTTGCATGCCTCGACCACAAAATCCATTATCGTTTCCCGGGAGGCATGAGACAGAAGGTGAAGGTCGAGCAGCGTCTGCAGGCGCCTGGCATGCATCTTCGCGATGTCTTTACGTTCCGTAATGTCCCGGATGTTGCACTGGATGATCCTGGCCGAGTCCACCAGATACACGTTGCTGACAAACTCCACCGCAACGTGCCGTCTATCCCTTCCCTGCAGGGGCAAGTCCTCGTAGCGCACATATCCCTCCGCCTGCAACTTGACAGAAGCCGCCTTTGCAGCGACGATATCTTTGAATACGCCAATCTCCCATAATTGTTTCCCAATAAAGTGTTGATATGGGAACCCCAACAGGTCTATGAGGAACGGGTTCACATCAATGATTTGCTCCGTGTCGGCGTCAAGGATCAGGATGCCATCCTGCGCGCTTTCGAAAAGCCTTCGATATTGCATCTCAGAAGCCTGAAGTTTTGCCGTAATGTCAGCTTCGTGCTCCCGGTTCGCATTGGAAGATTTGTGTGCGGCAACGTTATCTTGCATGTTCTGGCTATGCGACTCCTCTGAGCATTGATTCTGTTCTAACGCATCCGCAACATAATGATAATGACTGGCCATGAATCTCTCCTCTCAAATGGGTTGGGAATATCGAACATCGAGTCGCATCCAATCCATAAATATTGAGCATGCTCTGCTTTAGTGCCTTGTATCGGTTGTCTTCTATGATCAAAAACAAGAAGGTTGCAATCTTCGTCATTGCGAGGAGGGCATTAGCCCGACGCGGCAATCTGGAAAAACGAGATTGCTTCGCCTTGCTCGCAATGACGCTATGTTGGGTTGTGGGCAACGCCAGATTCAGGCGATACATTAATCCGTCACAATAAGAATACTTGCTGAAAGCAAACCTGTGGTAAAGATTTGGTAAAGATCCGGTAAACACAGGAATGGGGGAACGCTCTTTTATGCATGACGGAAGAAATTAATCTTTTACCATACCTTTACCGCCGCTTTACCCCTGCTTTAAGTTTGCAGGTTACACTTCAACTGTGATTGGCATGTTGCCAAATCATAGGCTGTGGCATACCGTGTTAAATATCCGGAGCCACAACGCCTCAACTGGTAAGACGATCTCAATGTCGGACAAGAGCACGGTCATGACGAGATGGAACAGTTCAGCACAAAGGAGAAAAGATGTTATGAAAGAGTCAACGTGGAGAAAAGGAGTCGCCTGCTGTATGG
>SKQZ01000245.1 GCA_007118765.1 Candidatus Hydrogenedentota bacterium | reverse complement strand
GCATGTTCTTTTGTTTCCAATGGGTGCTCCTTGTCCAACGCGGGCGTTGCCCGCAACCCCATGTTCGTTTTACCGGAACCAGCGCTTTCGAGTTCCCGCTTTCGCGGGGATGCCGTAGTGCATGCGCCATACTTTCGTGAATGCCTTGTGTTTATTGTGTAGGCGTCTGCTGGTGGCGAAACTATACACGAAATTCGCGTACATTTACGAATTTGTCGCATGCACGTGTGCTGTGCAGAGTTATCGTACCGTTATTTCTCCCGGCATGGTGGCGGCCTGAACGGCGGGCTGATACATACATTCAGCGTGCAGCGCAGGCAATTGGAATGTGCCCGGTGTGACGGTGCGCACCAAGTAGTGAAACATGTGGGGCTTGTTATCGAGTCGGTCCACCGCAAACGCGATTCGGTCGTCGCGCACCTCAAGATGGGCCGGCGTAAAGATGACGGCCTCCTCGGTGTCGTTATCGGCATCAAACTGTATCTCAGGTTCCAGCCGGGGGTTTGCAATCTCAAAACCGGCGGGCAGCAAATCCACCACCAGCAGATTCTCCAGCGGCTCTTTCGGTGTTATGTGCAGGGTCACAATGTATTGTTCACCCTGTTGGAACACATTATCGCTGACCGGTTCACCGGTTTGCAGTCGGTAGTGGCGTTCTATATCCAACCCTTCCGCAACGGGTTTCATGCGCGGTTGCAGCGGCAGCCCGCTCATTTCAAGGTTGATATAAACCGGCAGCGCCCCGGTGTTGGTAACTTCATATTGGGGCGGCGTGCCCAGCAGGGTTTCTTCAAAGATGTCGAACCCGTCAAGGGTATGGGTGTCGTCATTCACAACAATGCGTGCGCTTATCGCATCAGGTCCGGTTTCGACGAACTTTTCGAGGTACATCCCCAACGCACTGACAACAAACGCCGCGTCCTGGGTCGTAAAGCGGTGCGTGTCCTCCAGATAATTGAAGAGGCGTCCGGCCAATGCGTACATGGATTCCGGAGGGGCGTCCATTTGCGCGAGGGCCAGCAGTTTTACGGCATCAGCGCGAATACTGGAATGAAGAATGCCTGAGGGTATGCGCTCGTCCATGTCCGCTATTGGCTTTCCTTCCAACCACGCCTCCAAATCCAGCGGTTCTCCCGTGTGCATGGCTTTGGCCGCTGCCAGCAGATACCGTCCGGATAGCGGGACGGGTATATGGTCGAAGCGCGGAATGTATTCGATGGCCTCAAGGCTGCCGTCCAGCGCCAGCACATAGCAGGCGTATGCACGAAGGTATACAAGAGAAGGGGTTTTCGAATAGACGTGTTCGCTCTTCAAAATATCCATCACATAGTCTTGCAGTTCTTCAAAAGCGCTTTCGTAAACGGTATATGCGTGCTCACGTCGAATTAAGGTCAGGAAATGCAGGGCATATACAGATCCGTATGGATACGACGAGTTTGCGCCCGGCCATGACCCCAGGCCGCCGTCCTGGGTTTGCATCGTCAAGAGTTGGTCTATGGCTTGTCGGATATAGGTGTCTACCACGGAAACATCCAGCGTCTGGTCCGTTGGCAAGATGTCCTGATAGAGTTCCGCATAATGTCGCATCATATAGAGCGGCATGGCCCGTGAAACGACCTGCTCCACGCAGCCGTAGGGGAACCTCAGCAGGTAACGTAGTCCCGGATACAGCCGTGCTGCGGGGATGCCGGACACATTTATGGCCGTGTGCAACGAGGGCTCTTCCACAAAGTGGGTGTTTTCGATGCGGCGTTTTTCGCCGGGCTCCAACACAATCAGGTCTGTCTTGGTCTGGTAGGCGGCGGGCGTATTCACGGGTATGGGCGCCTCTTCACGGAGCGTGTCCAAAACCGTGCCACTGTCGTCTTTCACCACCGTTTCCCATGTGATCATGCCCTGTCCCGGCGCGCTGCCGGCGACAATGGGTATTGTCCACGATGCCTCATCGTGCGGGCGGAGCTCGAGTTGCTTCTGTCCGGCGCCTGACAGTGCTTCCGTGGCGGACCAACGCAATGTTGCCGTTACAGGTGTGTCGGTCATGTTGCGGAGTGTCGCCGCACATTGGAATTGGTCGCCGGGCAGTGCAAAACGGGGCATGCCGGTGCGCAGGATGTACGGGCGGCGCACATATACGTTGTCCGCCGTTGCGCCGGTGGCGCGTTCCGTAGCCGCTACCGCTACCAGTCGCAGTTGACCGATAAAGGCCGGCACATCAAAGGTAACCTCGGCCAGGCCGTTCTCGTCCGTTTGCACGGCGCCGCTCCACAGCGCCACCGGTCGTATCCAGCTTTCACCCACCTGCGAAGCCAGCCCAAGGCGTCGCATGGTGTCGCCGCCTATGGGCGGGGTATCCCGGTCGAAAAACACGTTGTCATAGTAGTGAGCCCGGTTCTGGCCGAAGCGACGGGTACGCTGGAACCACCCATAGGGGTCGGGGTTGTCATAGCCGAGTATGCTGTGAATGCCCTCATCCACCGCAGCAATGGTTACTTCGGCCTGAACGGGAGCGTTGTCGTGATCGCGTGTTTCGACGCGCACCGTAAAAGGCTCTTCCGGTCGGATTTCTTCGGGCACATCCAACAGCGCAACATCCAAACGGCGCTCCGGCAAGTCAAGCGGCACGTTGACCATGCCGAAGCTGCTGTACGGGTATTGCGCCCCGGCCTGTTCAGAGGTGTCGCGCACGACGGTCGCTTGAATCCAGGCGTTGGGGAACCATTCACGGGGTACAATGAACTGTGCATGCGCTTCGCCGCCTTCCACGGGAATCACCAGCTGATCGAGAATGGTTTCGCCCTGCACCACCACGTAGGCATTGCCGTCATAAGGCGATTCGATGTGCAGGTTGACTGTATCGCCTGCTTCGTATAGGTCTTTGTCCACCGTCAACCGAACGAGGTCGGCACGTTCCTTGGAGCTGATGAAAAGCCTGTTCCACCACCGGTTGAACAGTAGCATGCTGTACATGGGCGTTTCAGGCGAATGCACGCGCAGCCGGTACACGCCATGCTGCGGATAGGGTATTTCAAGGGTTCCTTTGCCCTCGGACAACGACACGTCGTATGTCTGCACCTCCTCGAAAGAGCGTTCCCAGCGGGTTTGACGTCGCTCCTGGAAACCTCGGACATGGAAATGCCACTCTTCACGTTCCAAGGTAACGTGCGCTGTATCGAGATCGGCGGGCGCATCGTCCGTGGTGATTGCCGCCACATGCACTTCCAACATTTCGGTGGCATCATGGGCCGTGGTTGCAATGCCCAACAGGAGATCGTGCGGAAATGCCGTGAAGGATGCGGTTTCCGAAACAGCGCGGCCACCCACCTCGAATACGCGTGCATTGACGGTCGCTTCCAACGGCATGGTAGCATCGGCGGGTGGATCAAAGGCAAAGGAAAACACTGCCGTCCCGTCATCATCGGTCATTTCCTCACCCAGGGGCACAAGATGGTCTGCGATGGTGTCTTCATTGCCAAAGCGGTAGCCCGGCCATCCCTTACTTTCGTAATCAGTGGGCGCCAGATACACGCGCGCCTCCGCCTTGCGCCTTGAAGCCGCACCACCGAACAAATGCTCCGCATTTACGGTGATTTCGGTGGTATCCCCCGCATTCACGGTTTCGTGCTCAAGTGCTATTTCGGCGCGCATGCGATTGGGCACGAACTCTTCCAGACTGAAGGTGGCGCTGCCGACGAGGGTGCGGGAACCCGGTACGCGCAACTCCACCCGATAGCGACCCGTGGGATAGACCTGTTCCGTCTGGAAGCGCATGCCCCCCGTGCCAAAGGACGAGGGCGTCACCGGTTCTTCATGTATCCAGCGTCCCTGCGGATTGGCGATGCGCAACTGGAGGGGCACATCGGCAACGGCATCCACGTAGCGGATACGGACAATCCAGCGTATATGCACGGGTTCGCCCGGGCGATAAAGTTCCCGGTCGAAATACAGAAAGGCATCATATCCGTCGCGATCATAGTGCGGCATAGCGGCGGTAAAGGGCGTTTGTGTCTGCTGGGGTTGTCGCAGGTCAATAAAACTGTAGTCGGTGTCTGTTTCCATAACCGCAAGTGCCGGAGCGCCCATGCCGGGGTTAAAACTGCTGAAACGGGCAATGCCGTCTTTGTCCGTATGGGAAACGCCGATTTCCTGGAACTTGTCGGAATAGACCGATACCCGCGCATTCGGTTGCGGTTGCAGGGAAAACAGGTCATGCACGAAAATCGTGAGGCCGTCCGTAGTCCAATGGGTTAGCGCGCCGAGGTCGGTGTACAGCAGCAGACGGCAGTTGTTTTGATGGTCGTACATGGGATTAACGCGCATGAGAAATACGCCGCGAGAATCTGTCGGGAGCAACGCATCAATAGACACCTTTGAACTCAACAGCGTATCCGGCATGTCCGGAAAGGAAACCGTGGCATCGGCCACATCGCGTGTGTATTCGGCGATCATGCGCCGATTTACGCCGGATTGACTGAAATCACGCACAAACACCGGCAGGTTGGACGGGAATACCTCGCTTAACGTAACAGTCGCTTCGGTGATGTTGCGGGCGTGGAGTTTCGGCGGTGCCATGTCGCGGCGCGGGAAATAGTAGAGATTGGGCATGTCGAACGCAGCGCCCTCGCGCAGCGGCGTTCTGTTCAGCCCATAACTGAGGTCCTCGCTGACAAGCACATTGCCGTCGTCATCACAGAGGCCGGCGGCAATGCGCAAGGTGTATTCAACATTTGATTGGAAATCGCCTCGCACGCTAATCCTGCTCGACCGGACGGCGTTTTCACTAAAGTCCAATGCCACCGGAGGAGTGATCTCAATGTGCTCCTCCAGATGTTCCGTTCGAATTGCACGGGAAAAAGACATTTGCAGGCGGAGGCCGTGGGTGATATCTGTGTCCCAGTGGTGGAAGCGGAGGGTAAAAAGTTCTGGTCTCCGGCGGGGTCGTGAGCGGTCGTGCGGGTCTGTTCTGCTCATGCGGTGTACGGCGGGTTGTCCCACACAATGGGTCCGGTCACTTGAGAACAGCCACGGTGACACCGTTACCACCAGTTGATCGAGATCTCTCACCTCGGGTGTGTCGGGAAGAAGGAAAGCCGCGTTGTTCGCTGCGGCGTCGGCCGGAATGCTTGGCGCCATGGGGGGGAGGGGAATGTCTGTGTCGCTGTCAGGCGGTTGTACCGTCACAAATGCGGGCAGTTCGTTCAACAAGACGTTGTGACTAAATTGGAGGAACAAGGTATGTGGCGTTTGGTTCCAATTGACAAACACATTCTCCACCTGCAACTTGTCTGCATCCGGGAAGGACACAGTCATTTCGTCGGCAACATGCTG
>SKQZ01000469.1 GCA_007118765.1 Candidatus Hydrogenedentota bacterium | reverse complement strand
TAGATTACGGCGCCATTGTGCCGAAACAGGAAGAGTGCAGCAACTTGTTTGTGCCGGTATGTGTGTCGTCGTCGCATATCGCGTTCGGTTCGGTGCGCATGGAGCCGGTGTTTATGATTCTGGGTCAGAGTGCCGCCACCGCCGCCGCGTTGGCGTTGGACAAGGGGATTGCCGTACAGGAAGTGGCCTACGACGAGCTCGCGGCCCGGCTTCGTGAAGACGGCCAGATATTGAGGTGGCAGATGGACGGCCGCAACAACATCGATCCCGATACACTGCAAGGCATTGTCTTGGATAATCCCGCCGCCGACCTTACGGGCCCATGGCGGGTGTCTCGTGCCATAACGCCGATGGTGGGCCTTAACTATGCCCATGACCGTGAAGACGAGGAAGATATGTGTGTGGCGCGATACCACCTTGAAGTGCCCGAGCCGGGACGATATGAGGTGCGGATCAGCTATTCTGCACATGAAAACCGTGCCACCAATGCACAGGTGACGGTACATCATTTGGACGGCATTCATACCGCTTTGGTGAACCAACGCGAAACGCCCCCCATTGACGGATTGTTTTTGTCTTTGGGTGCGTTTGTGTTTGAGGACAACGCATTGGTGATTATCAGCAACAAAAACGCTGATGGTCATGTCATTGCAGATGCAGTGCAACTGATCCGGCAGTAAGTCCGGCACGTGTGCTTTTGTCGAAGCAGTGGACGGGGGTCCACGGTTCATGTAATCAAACGCCTGTGATCTGGAGAATTGTTTTATGCCCATACGCTTGATTCTTGCCGATATAGACGGATGTATTTCGCCCGAGGCGTCTTGTGCCTGGGACGGTACGTTGTTTGAAGAATTTGCGCGGCTTTCACGCGCCGCCTCCGCTGGTGACGTGGATTTGCCGCCGCTCACGTTGTGTACCGGCCGCCCACAACCCTATGTTGAGGCGTTGATGAAAATCCTCGACATTCGATACCCGGCCATCTGCGAGGCGGGCGCGGTTATATACCGCCTTGCCGACAACCGCAGTCAGTTTGCGCCGGAAATCACCGTACAGATGATCCAAGGGTTGCATCGCTTGCGTGACTATATTGTGGCCGAGGTCTTGCCCGCCTTCCCCGGTCTGGTCTATCAGTTCGGGAAGGAAGCGCAAATGTCGCTGTTTACCGAAAAGCCGGAGTGTTTTGACGACGTGGCTGCCAAGGTAAAGGCCCATGCTGCGACCATCCCCGGGCTTAAACTTTCCATCACGCCGTCCCACTATTATTTGAATATAGATTTTGAGGGCGTTACCAAAGGAGCGGCCATACGGCGCCTGCTGGATGAACTGGGATTGGAACGTTCTGAAGCGGCGGGCATTGGTGATACCATGGGCGACATTTCCATTCGCGATGCAGTCGCCTTTTTTGCCTGTCCCGAAAACGCGGTGCCCGCCATAAAAGAGGTGGCTGATTACGTGTCGCCTTATGCGGATATTCGCGGCGTACTTGATATCCTGGCACGCCCGGAACTTAATGGTGTCAGGACGCCGGTGTAGGTTGTAAACAGTGGGCTGCGCCACGTTTTGCGCCGGCGCGGGCCGGTGCATGCCGCGTGGTTTTTGACATCAAAAAAAACTTGGCCCGTGGCTTGACTTGTCTTGTTTTCGTTTGCTATACTATGCCCCTGTAGTTCGCAATTCTTATACCCGCGTGGGCGACAAGTGCGCATGGGCATGCGGGCTTACCTTGAAATTAACCCTTAGAACCCTGTTTTCGGGAGAGTATGTTTTGCCGACGATAAACCAACTTGTGCGTAATTGCCGTAAGAAAGTGGTGAAGAAAACGAAATCGCCTGCGTTAAAAGCATGCCCGCAGGCATCGGGCACATGCACGCGTGTTTCGACCATGACGCCGAAAAAACCCAACTCGGCGTTGCGCAAAGTTGCGCGTGTTCGCCTGAAGAACGGCATGGAAGTTTCTGTGTATATCCCGGGCGTGGGCCACAACCTGCAGGAACATTCGCAGGTAATGATTCGTGGCGGACGTGTAAAGGATTTGCCGGGTGTTCGCTACCATCTGATTCGTGGCGTTTTGGATGCCACGGGTGACATGGGCGGTCAGGCGTCGGTTAAAGATGACGGCGGCAAGAAAGTGCATGTGGGCCGCTGGGTAAGCCGCTCAAAATATGGCGTGAAGAAACCGAAAGTATAAGTAGCATTGATATGGTGCCGGAGTATGGATGGTTATGTGTCCCCATGGGGCATGACATCTACTAAGTTAAGGTCTAGATAAGAATATGGTAAGACGGCGAGAAGTAGTAAAGCGCGTGCCGCTGGCTGACCCCAAATATGGCAGCACTATTGTGGCGAAGTTTGTTAACACCGTCATGAAAAACGGCAAGAAAAGCATTGCGGAAAGCATTGTTTACGGCGCGTTTGATATTCTTAAACATAAAGTGCCGGACCAGGAACCGTTGGTGGTGTTTGAAACGGCGCTGGAAAATGCGAAACCGTTGTTGCATGTAAAATCGCGGCGTGTCGGTGGCGCAACCTACCAGGTGCCCGTCGAAATTGCGCCCGCCACGCGTACAGCCATTGTGTTTCGCTGGATCATTGAGTTTTCGCGCAAGCGCGGCGAAAAAACAATGAAAGAGCGCTTGGCAGGTGAGTTGCTCGATTGCTACAACAAGCAGGGCGCAACCATGAAACGCCGCGAAGATACACATCGCATGGCCGAAGCGAACAAAGCATTTGCTCACTTCCGGTTCTAGTGGCGCGTTGCGCGCCTCCACCGGCGGATAAAGATTTGTCATAGATGAAGGAATTGATTATTACATACGATGGAGAGTGACGCGCCGCGCCAGAGCGTGATGCGCGCCGCCTCTGTCTTGTACATCGAAAGTTGAATCAGGCAGAGCGAAGGGCCAAAGTTCCGATACAAAACGTCCCGCAAGGACGAGCGTTGGGAAACGAAAGCGGCGCGGCAGTTATCACTCATAATGTATTCGTGAAGGAAAAGAAGTCGTGCCTCGTACATTACCCATAGAGAAAATGCGCAATATCGGTATCATGGCTCATATTGATGCCGGCAAGACGACCGTGACTGAGCGGCTCTTGTACTACTCCGGCCGATTGCACCGCATGGGCGAAGTCCATGACGGCGCCGCTACCATGGATTTCATGGAGCAGGAGCGGGAGCGCGGTATAACCATCATGTCTGCCGCCACAGCCTGTGAATGGAACGGGTACCATATCAATATCATTGACACGCCCGGGCACATAGACTTTACAGCCGAGGTTGAACGAAGTCTGCGTGTGCTTGATGGCGCAGTGGCGGTCTTTTGCGCGGTAGCGGGCGTACAGCCCCAATCGGAAACCGTATGGCGGCAGGCACAGCGATACCATGTTCCACGCATCGCGTTCATCAACAAAATGGACCGAGTCGGCGCTGATTTCAGCAAGGCCGTGAGAAGCATGGAGACCCGCCTCGACGCACATCCGGTACCTATTCAATGGCCTGTCGGTGCTGAAGAGCAATTCCGCGGCAGTATTGACCTTATCGCGTGGAAACTGATTTGCTGGGACAAGGACGGCACCGAAAATCATCAGGTGATAAAAGAGGTGCCCGACGAATATGCCGAGGAAGCGGAACTGCACCGCCAAGAGTTGATTGAAACCATGGCGACGCTGGATGAGCCCTTGATGGAACTGTATGTGCAGGAACCCGCCGCCATTACGGAAGCGGACTTGAAAGCGGCGATTCGCCGGTGTACGCTGGCATCGCAGATTACCCCGGTTTTGGCGGGGACAGCCCTGCGCAACAAAGGTACCAGACTGTTGCTTGATGCCGTCGTGGATTACTTGCCCTCTCCGGTGGATATGGGCGAGTTCACGGGCACAAAGCCACGCGACCCGGATACCATAATCAGACGCAGACCGTCGGACGACGAGCCCTTCGCAGCGTTGGCATTCAAGGTGCTGAGCGACCCGCATGTGGGCCGTCTCACCTTTGTGCGTGTTTACAGTGGTCAGATCAAAGCCGGCCAGCAGGTGCTTAATGTGCGTACCGGCCGTAAAGAACGGCTGGGACGTCTCATTGAAATGCACGCCGACGAGCGCACCGATTTGGAAATGATGGGCGCAGGCGACATTGGCGCCGCCGTCGGGTGCAAAGATACCACTACGGGCGATACGCTTTGTGATGCGAAGAAGCCGGTGATGTTGTTGAGCGTGGATTTTCCTGAGCCAGTGGTGCATATCGCCATTGAGCCGAAAACCAAGGCCGACCAGGAGAAACTGGCCCGGGCAATGGCCCGCCTCTCTGAAGAAGACCCCACATTTCGGGTGCGGGTGAACGAAGAGACGGGACAGACCATTATCGCCGGCATGGGCGAATTGCACATTGAGATTATTGTGGACCGCATGCGCCGTGAGTTTAACGTGGAGGCCAATGTCGGGAGACCGATGGTGTCCTATCGCGAAACGGTGCGCGGCAAGGCCGAAGTGGAAAAGCGCTTTGTACGTCAGACTGGTGGCCGCGGCCAATATGCCCATGTGGTGCTAACGTTGGAAGGTAGTGAAAAAGGTTCGGGATTCGTTTTCGAAGACAAAGTGGTCGGCGGCTCGATTCCGAAAGAATATATACCTGCTGTTGAAAAAGGGTGCCGGGAAGCCATTGAAAGCGGCATTATAACCGGTTATCCGATGGTGGATGTGAAGGTGACCCTTACAGACGGAACCTATCACGAAGTGGACTCTTCGGATATGGCGTTTCAGATTGCCGGTTCCATGGCGGTAAAAGAAGCCGCACCAAAAGCGGAACCGGCGCTGCTGGAACCCATAATGAAAGTTGAAGTATTAACGCCTGATGAGTATACGGGCGATGTCGTGGGTGATTTCGATCGTCGGCGCGGCAAGTTGATTGGCATGGAAAGCGAAGGCAATGCCCAAATCATCAATGCCTATGTACCGCTGGCGGAAATGTTCGGATACGCCAATGACTTGCGCGGACGCACCCAGGGACGCGCCACGTATGCCATGGAGTTTGACCATTATGAGATCGTACCGCGCGCCGTCGCTAATGAGATCATGGAAAGGACAGGCAGCGGGTTTCGCTTTTGAGCGAATATCGCACTTGCAGATATAGGTGGTAGAAAAGGTACAGGACGTCGTAACTTGTCATGCAGTTACAGTCATGACAACGCGATGTAACCGCGAGCGCCCCAAACGCGCCGTGTTAAGGAGACTGCCAGTATGGCCAAGGAAAAATTTGAACGCACAAAACCGCACGTAAACGTAGGCACCATCGGCCACGTGGACCACGGGAAAACGACGCTCACCAGCGCGATTACCAAAGTGCTGGCGAAGACGGGCG
>SKQZ01000062.1 GCA_007118765.1 Candidatus Hydrogenedentota bacterium | reverse complement strand
GGGTGGAGGTGAAAGATTCCCCCTTGTTGGAGTTGCGGTTGTTGCTGGATGAAGAATGGCAAACTGAAACACTAACCCGAAAAAACGGTAGTTATGTCATAACCGAATCGGGTGTTTATCGTTTCACACGATAAGATGCCGGCCTATCGTATAGGCGAACATACACCGTGGAGAAGTTTTATGTCTTTGGATAAACGTGCGATGCGCGATATCTTTGAACGTACCATCATACTGCGCACCCCCACCTATGGCATTATCAAGGGGTATCACGAATTGCCCTATATTTGCGTGGGTGATGCCCTTGAGTCGGGGGCGGGTTCCATGTGTGTGCGCGGACGCATTCATGTGTCGCCGCAGTTTCTTATAAAGCCCAAGGGCTACGATCCCAGTTACAGCGATATTTTTGGGGAAGATGATGTGGATGTCGCCATTGCCGGTCGCATGTTCGGTTTTCTGGGGTTTCCGAATCGGCCTGTTGAATGCTCATCGGAACAGTTGGATCTGTCCCATGTGCCGGAAACCATTGATGAGCTGATTAGCGGTTGCCTTGATGAATTTGAACGGATGGAAGACATCACAACCGGTCTTATACTCACTCCTGAGAGCAAATACTACCAGATATCCATTGAGCGGTTTATTGCCGAAATCATAGAGGACGAATTCCGGTAGTGCGGATATGACGGCTGGGTTTTATCCGGTGTCTCCGCAATTTGCGGCTTTGGCCTGCGGTATTATGTCTGTACGGGTTTGTTGGCGTGGACGGTCTTGTCAGGCGGCGAACCCCACAGCGCGTGGCTGATGCCGGTCATCGCGAAGAACAGCACGATTGAAAACAATACACCGAATACGGCCGGGTCAAACTGCTCAAGGAACCCGTACACATTGTCGCTGACGACCCGTATGTCGAGTTGGTTGCGCAACATCAGCGGCATGCGGTATATCAATGTGCAAATGGTGGTGACCACCATGGTGATAACCACAATGCGTGTTTGCCGTTTGGAGTGGCCGCGGCTCAGTACGCCAACGCATACGGGCAGAATGATGGCGGGCGCCCACACGTGATAGGTAAACAACAACAGGTCAATAATATCGGAATGAATGACGGCCACGAGAATCGCCGCGCCGCCAACGCCTGCACTGCATACGCGGGCAAGGCGCAACAGCTTGCCGTCGCCGGTGTCTTCCCAACCGAGGTGATGCTCAAACAAGTCTTTGACAAAAATGGCGGTGGCGCTGTTTAATGCCGAGTCGGCGGAGGACATTACCGCCATGAGCAGCGCACCGATAATCAATCCGGCAATAACGGGGTTGTTCAGTTGCCGCACCACCATGGGCAGGGCCTGTTGCGGCAGAATATCGGGATAGTGTATGCGCGCATAGAGGGCGATGAACAACAGCACCGCCGGAAACACCAGCGCAAGGAAGAAGCCGACACCGGCAATGCCCACCTGTGTCTGCCGGATGTTCTTGCCCGCACAGAATCGCGTTACATAGGCCGGGCCGAAGGCTTCACCGAGCATAAACGCAAAAAACGTGGTGATCATGAAAAGCCAGCCCTTGCCGCCGTGGGGATGGAAAAAGTCGGTGGAGATGGTGCGATTCGGCGATATTTCCGCGGCGAATGCGTCCTGCACCAGTGCGAGGTTGCGCCGCTGTATATCGTCCATCGTAACATCGTCATTCTCTGTAGCGGCGATGAGTTCCTTGGTGTGGTCGCTCAGCGTGATATTTTCAAATCGCTCGGGTGCATACAGCGCCTCATCTTCAAGAGCATCGTTCAGTACGGTTACCATTTGCCGCATCTTCGCTCTTGGACGGCGTTCGTCTCCGGATATTTCCGGTATTGATTTTTCCGTGGTTTCCCGTATGTATACGGCCAGCGGATCATCGCTCTCGCGCAGTCGCGTTGACATGGCGGGTGCGTGCACAATATCCACCGCACCAAACCGGGTGGGGATGAACTGTCCGGTGTCGGCATCGTAGGAGGTGAAGATGTCAGGCACACAAAAGGCGAGCGTAATAAAGAAGCCGAGGAGCAGCACAATGAACTGGTATACATCGGTGTGTATGACGGCGAGCAGACCGCCCGCCGTGCTGTAGATTACCACCATGGAACCGCCGATAATAATGGCGAGGCGGAGCACATTTTCGACGTCAGCGAATTGGGGCAGTATGGCGGATACCACACTGCCAAAGGCCGCCATCTGTGCGGCCACGATGAACACAGAAAAGAGCAAAGACAACAGAAAGGCCACAAACCGGGGGCCTTCGCCGAAGCGATACCCGAAGTAGCCCGCGGCCGTGTACAGTTTCGCTTCCCGGAAGCGCGGCGCCACCAGCAGCCCGGCAAAAATAAAGTGGGCGTATAAGCCGCAGGACACCACCAGCATCAATACCCCCCACTCGTAGGTGCGACCGATGGCGCCAATGGAAGCGCCACCGCCGATGACTGTGGCGCCCATAGTACAGAACAGGAAAAACCAACCCATGCTGCGTCCTGCGACCAGCCAGTCGTCAGCATCGCCAACTTTACGAGCCTTCATCACGCCTTTGGAAAAGACAAAAACGATGTAAGCAGTGACAATAGTCCACATTATCCATGTATTAGACATAGGATTCTCTCTGTGTTTGTCCCGTGGTGTCTGCTCATGCGATCAAACGAAAACATGAGCGTGACATGGTATCGCACGGGCGGCCCCTGCCCGTCAAGACATCGAGACGTTGCGATTTTTGAAGAAACATATAGTATTTTTTGATAGTAACGAATTAACCAACGTGTATGCAAGAAGGAGATGGTATTTGCGACAATTGCCTATGAACGCGTATACTTGCGCCATCATTCACGGGAAACAAAGGGAACGATAATGACACTACCTGAAGTATTGCAGCCCCTGCACGGGTTGTTTATGATAAGCGCCTTTATGATTGGCATTGCCGTGGGCAGTTTCAGCAACGTGTGCATAAGTCGTTGGCCGGCGGGCGAATCGGTGATCAGCCCGCGCTCACGATGCCCGAAATGCTTCAACAGCATTGCATGGTATGACAATATCCCGCTCATCAGTTGGCTTTTGTTGGGCGCCCGGTGTCGCCATTGCGGCACCGCCATCAGCATGCAGTATCCCCTTGTGGAAGCGCTGACGGGGTTGTTTTATGTCGCTGTCTATTGGCGTTTTGGCTTTGTATTCGCCACACCGGTTTACATGCTGTTTTGCACGGCCATGATTATCATCACATTTCAAGACTTGGCGGACTGGACCATTCCCAACGAGATCACCTTTCCGGGCATACCGCTTGGCCTTGTCCTTGCATTGGTTGGCATGGCATGGGGCGAAGTGTCCGGGTTGCGTGTAACAGACATTTTTGACGCCTTAATCGGCATGGTCTTGGGGGGCGGCATTTTGTTTGCCTTGGACAGAATCACCGTATTTATTCTGAAGAAGCCCGGCATGGGATTTGGCGATGTCAAACTGCTTGCCATGGTTGGCGCTTTTCTGGGATGGCGCGGTACACTGGGCACTCTGGTCATTGCCTCCATGGTGGGCAGCGTGGTGGGCATCGCCATGATCCTTTATTTCCGCCACGTTGCATCAGAGCCAAGCGATGATGGCGAAACGACGGCAGACGCCCCTGAGGCGACGTCATCGCAGACGTCCAACGGCTCAGCGTCCGAAGACGAGATAACGCTGGAGGGCCATTACCTGCCCTTCGGACCGTATCTGGCATTGGGCGCCATAATCTACCTGTTCATTGGCCCGGAGATCGTGGAAACGTATTTCTCCATTATCGTGCCGGAACCGGAACCCATTATGCTGTATGACGGAATGCACCTGCCGTCGGGGTTCTGATGCAACATGTTATGGAATATGCAGCGCCCGATACCCTTCACCGCATCCCCACGCCCACACCGTTTCCCGTGGGCGCAGCAAACATATACTTGTACAAAGGGGATTGTCTGACGCTGTTTGATGCAGGCACGCATACGGAGGATGCGTGGGGCGTGTTAACGTGTCGCCTTGGAGAACTGGGCGTGATGCCCCGCGATATTGAACAAATTTTTCTTACCCACCACCACCTTGATCATATCGGCTTGTCGCGAAGAATCAAAGACGTATCCGGCGCAACGGTATATGCGCACCCGGAGGTGGCCAAGCATGTTGAGTATATGTATGATGAGTCGCTTACGCGGGTACATCTTGAAGCTGTCATGGCCGAACTGGGCGTCCCAATGGCGATGGCAAACGATGTAATCGCCCATCGTCATCAACACCGGGAATTGTTGGATGATTTTGATGCAGACCGGTTTGTGGAGGACAACACGGCGGCAGGCCCCTTTGAAGCACATTTCAGGCCGGGGCATTCGGCGACGGATGTCCTTTTCGTGCATCAGCAGGAACGCTGGGCGCTCACCGGCGATCATCTGATACGGAATGTTACGCCCAATCCAATCTTGCGGCGACGTTCGGAAAACGGTATTCGTGAGAAAAGTCTGGTGCAGTATTGCGAGGCGCTGCAACAGACGCGAAGCCTTGATTTGGGGTGGTGTTTTCCCGGCCATGGCGCGGCGTTTGCCAATCACCGGGAAGTGGTGGATGCCACTTTTCGCCATATCGAACGACGCAACGAAAAAGTGCTGCGTGTTATACCGACCGACGGGGCGACACCGTACGAAATCACACGGCTGCTTTTTCGGCGAATGAGCGAGCCGCAGTTGTACTATTGCCTTTCGGCGACAACAGGGCATTTGGAATTGCTGGCTGATCAGGGCAAACTGCACTGTCGGCTGCATGAGGGTGTCTACCACTATCATCCGCTACGTGACAACCTGGGCTAGCCCGCATATTTCACAAGATTTTTGTTGCGCCTGCGAATCTTACACCATATCAGGCGCTTTGCTTGCCCGCCGACTTCGACGTGTAATAACACGCTGTCAGCAGGCGGCCTGCGCAAAACACCTGCTCTGGCGCAATCTTCACAGGCTCACGACAAAACCTGATGAAATATCCGGGCTAGTCGCTTGTTCCGGTGCGTTGATTGGGTGAATCTGCTTCGTCACAAGGCCGCCGCATTCCTTTTTTTCTTGTCTTTTTGCTTGACGCGGGGCATAAGATGTGCTACACTATTGTTAGCACTCAATATAACAGAGTGCTAACAATAGACTGAGCGGGCCGTGGCATTTATCTGGATTCGGTACTAGCCCGAAAAGTTGCGGATTGTTGACTATGGTAAAGAAAAAACCGCCGGAACAACTTGCTACGCTTGCCGAGCGCGAGCGCGAGATACTACATGCTGTTGTCAACAGCTACATTACTACGGCTGAACCGGTGGGTTCCCGTACTGTTGTGAAGCGTTTTAAGTTGGACTTG
>SKQZ01000462.1 GCA_007118765.1 Candidatus Hydrogenedentota bacterium | reverse complement strand
TGAATGATTCTGTTAACTGCCTGCGCTTCTTACCCATCTGTGCCCTTTCTTTTTCGGCATTATAGCGGCACAGACTCCACTTAAGCCAGTGGTCTTAATTTCGGGGTGAACCGCACTTACTCATGACATACCCTTTCTGTGAGGCTTCAAGCCCCAGTATGCCATCTTATACCCCTGTCCAGGAAACCGGCACCACCTCACAGGGGCTGGAACTTGATTGGACTTGTATTGCATGGGATGGAGATTTTCGCTTCGATTCCAAGTCTAAGGCCTGGGAGCACTTCTCTTTTCGGGGGAAGAAATGGCAACGAATCCGCAAAGACGAACGAAAAACGTATCTCAAGAACGCTTACAGGGTTTTATTAACGCGCGCTCGCCAAGGTATGGTTATCTACGTGCCGAAAGGAGATGACAAAGATACTGCTAGACGTCCTGAGTACTATGATTGTACATATGGCTATCTGCGCGCAATTGGTCTAGACGAAATATGACCTTCTTCTTTTTTGGACAGCATCAGGGCGAGCATTTAGATTGCCACATAAGGCACCATAAGAGGGCCGGAAAAATATAGACAGGGTGAACAGGCTGCCGTTATACAGGGAGCCAACATTGGCCTAGGAAGAGTTATTTTTCGGCATTGATGTTCATGTGTCGTCTGAGGGTGGTGCCGTTGATATTCTAATTTTCATTTCGGGTTCGATGGCGGCGTTTTCGCGCAAGACCACGATTTCGGCGAGGCTGTAGTCTTCTTCCACGTCGGTGATCTCGATGCGCCCAATGGTGTTTTGGCGGTGTGCAATGGTTCGTCCGCCGACTTCGATGGGGTCGCCGTCGGTGAATACGTCAAAACGTTGTCCCAGCGCGGCGCCGTGTTTGCTGCCAATGTTGACCATCACAATGTCGTCGGTTACGTCGGCGACGAGTCCGCGCAATTCGCGGCTGTCCGCCGTTTCTGCCAGAATGTGCTCCACGATATTTTGTGCGGCATTTTCAAGGGTGTCAATGCGTACCGGTTGCGAGGTTTGCATTGCCAGCGCGGTGGTCTCCGTATCCACCAGCCGCACATAGGCGACCGGGTCGGCGCCGACTTGGGCGTAATCCACAAAGCCCAGGTACTGTGCTGCCAGTACCTGGCCGAGGACTTGTTGCGTGTTGGGGTCGGCCAGTTCCGATGCGCCCAGTTCGAGTTCCTGCAACAGATATTCGAGCATGGTCCGTTCGAGCACCTGTACGCGGGGGTCTGCCTGCAAGCGTTCTTCCAAGCCGCGTTGCAGCGCGATATCCGTTCCGGCGCGCTCAAAAAACACATCATGTCGTCCGGGTAACAGCGCGAGTGTGAGCGGGCGGGTGGACCATGCGTCTGCGGGCTCGTGCAGGCCCTCTTCTTTCAGTTCACGGTAACGCTGCGACAGGAATTGGATTTGTGTGCGGATAAGCTCCTGGCGGCGCAGGTCATTTGCCGCCTCGCGTTCGTCGCGCACCTGCAGCAGCAGCGTTGCCACCAAGTCATCGTCGCTGACACGTTGCGCCTGTGCCAACAATTGCTCGGCTTCTTCCAAGTGGCCCTGTTCGCGCAATGCGACCGCCTCGTTACTCAGCGGCTTTACACCGTATCCGTCTATCTCGCGTGCCGCGCGGTATTCACTGACAGCGCCGTCAATGTCGCCCAGTTGATGCTTGACCCGACCCCGGCTGTTGGCGATTTCCGCAGCCTGCCATGGACGTGCCGCCTCTTCCGTGGACGCCGTCGCAACGGTGGTCGCCGCATCGTCAATCTTGCCCAGGCGCGCCAATGCTTCCGCTTTGATCGCCGCCGCGTAGGGGTTGTCCCCCGCTTGGTCGGCCAGGGTTATTGCCCTTTCAAACTCACCCCGTGAAAGGGCAACTTTGGCAAGCCCCAGATGGGATTCAAGGCTGCCAAATTCTTCTTCCGCATCATCCAGTTTGCCGTCGCTTGCCAATATGTATCCGCGCAACTCACGGGCGGCACGGTCGTCACCCTCGCTGATGGCTTCCTCGACAATTTCCAACGCTTCTTCCCGTCGCTGCCGGAAAAGTGTTTCGGCAATTTCCGTCAACAGGGATGCCGTGTACAGACCGTCGCCGGCAAGAATTTGATCAATGCGCCGTGTTTCGGTGGTTTCCACAAACAGGGTCATGGGAAACTGACGGACGGTTTGCAGCCATGCGCTGTCTTCCAGTTGGGTCGCATTCACAATGTGGTAGCG
This sequence comes from Candidatus Hydrogenedentota bacterium, assembly GCA_007118765.1. Lineage (GTDB taxonomy): Bacteria > Hydrogenedentota > Hydrogenedentia > Hydrogenedentales > CAITNO01 > SLFT01. The sequence continues at coordinate 3,140 of SKQZ01000462.1, read as the reverse complement.
AATCCCCAACCGCCTGGCAAAGGCCTGCAGCGCCTCCTCGTCCTGTTCAATGCCCAACGCAATGACTTGAAGTTTCTCGCGCCCGTAACGCATTTGCAGCCCCTGCAGGCGGGCGGCCAAGTCCTCGCCGACGGCAGGCGAAAAACAGTAGACAATAACCAAATAGGGATTCTCCGCCATAATCGCGTCCAAGTCCACCGACTGTCCCGCAATATCCACGGCACGGATATCGGGCGCCGGTGTCCCTCGGCGTAGCTCGCCCCACACGGCGCCATTCACAAGGGATAATCCAACCGCCAGCGTCAATGTTGCAACCAGTATTCTTTTGTTCACGGTACGTTCCTCGCGTTCTTTTTTCAAGCGACCTAAACCGCCACGCACTTACAGGCTCCCATTACACTACATACTGCATGTGTACATTATATCATCAAACATGGGCGCGGTGTGAAAGCCGATGGCAAAATCTCTTTATAACCGTCTGTTACCATAATAGCGGCAAAGCCTCGAAATCACCGATAAAACAAGAAAGTTTGACCGGTTCGCGTGGTATTTGCTACAGTTACCGCCTGATACCACCTTGGATCTCGGTTGAGCCAGAATGTTTTTTGTCTTGAGCGTGTTCTCATAATACAGGCGTTGCCCACAACCCATATCGTGTTGGTGCGAAGGAGGGGCGGCAATCTTGTTTTTTCAGATTGCGGTTTTTGGTCTCAGCGCCCGTCGCAGAGGCGATGCGTGTAAACATTCTTTCTTGATTGAAGCAAGGCAGCCGGTAAGGAACTGAATACACAATAGCCCGTGCGGATGACAGCCGCCGGTTTAATAAACACCTTTATGGGAGAATTGCATGAACAACGAACTAACCCCCCGATTGATCAGTGGGAACCAAGCCGTGGCATGGGCCGCGACGCATCTCGGCGTCTCGCTTGGCGTCGGTTATCCGGGAACCCCCTCCACAGAAATCCTGGAAAACTTTTCACTTCTTGGCGGTCGCGCCCAGTGGTCGCCCAACGAAAAGGTAGCGCTTGAGATTGGCATAGGCGTTGCCTATGGCAGTGCACGCGCCTTGGTTACCATGAAACACGTGGGCGTCAACGTGGCCGCAGACCCGTTGTTTACGGTGGCCTACACCGGTGTCCGGGGCGGGCTTGTGCTGGTGTCAGCAGACGACCCGGGTATGGCTTCGAGTCAGAACGAACAAGACAACCGACGCTATGCCAAAGCAGCGAGTGTGATGATGGTTGAACCGAGCGATCCGCAGGAGGCGTACGACTTTTTGTTTGACGCCTTCGCGTTGTCCGAAACGTGGAACCTGCCCGTGTTGTTCCGCATGACCACCCGCGTATGTCACTCGAGGGGCGTGGTAACACCGCGTGCGCCAAAGTTGCCCACGAAGGGGCCTGCCTTTGTGCGCGACATGCAGGCCTACGTCATGATTCCCGGTTTTGCCCGCCCGGCGCATCGTCGTATGCGCGAAAAGATAGCCAAAATCGCCCAATGGAATGAAGATTCCGATTTGAACAAAATATATGAAGGCGATAAATCGCTTGGCATTATTACCTCAAGCGTGGCCTTTGTGCATGCACGTGAAGCGGCGCCGGAAGCGCGTATTCTCAAACTGGGCATGACCTACCCATTGCCCATCAATCTAATCCGCGAGTTCGCTGCGTCGGTGGATCGGTGTCTGGTCATTGAAGAGAACGATCCCTATCTGGTGGAGTCCTTGCGCACCGAAGGCATCCCCTGCGAGGGAAAAGCGGAGATGTACCGATTCGACGAGTTGAATGTACAGCGGGTGCGGCGCATTATTGCCGGGGACACTACCCCCGAAAAACCCTTGCCAAAAGGCAAGCCGCCGCAGTTATGCAAAGGCTGTCCCCACCGCATGGCATTCGCAACCATGAAAAAACTGGACTGCATCATTACGGGCGATATCGGCTGTTACACCCTCAGCGTGTTGCCGCCTTTTGAGACCATGGACAGCTGCGTTTGCATGGGCGCCAGCATCACCGTTGGCCTTGGACTGCGTCATGCCCTTCCGGACGACGAAGCGCGCCGTGTGGTAAGCGTCATCGGCGACAGCACATTCATGCACAGCGGCCTCACCGGCGTGGCCGACATGGTGTACAACCCGCCCAAGACGGGGCATGTGATTATTATCCTTGACAATGGCACCACGGCCATGACCGGCATGCAGGAACATCCCGGCACAGGCCGCAGTCTGGACCATACAAAGACCAACCAGATTGTGGCGGAGGATGTGGCCCGCTCCATAGGCGTTAACAACGTGCATGTGGTGGAGAATGCCAGCGCGTTTAATCAAGTATTGCGCGACAGCCTGGCCAAAGACGAATTAACCTTGATTATCTTTCGCAAACTGTGCAGCCTGGCTGCGCCCAAATTACGCATGTACGCGGAAGCAGCGGAGGAAGAAGAATGACCCAAAACAGCAATATCACCAATATCGTAATTGCCGGGCTTGGCGGCCAAGGCGTAATACGCGCGGCAAATATTCTGGCGGAAACGGCGTTTCGCTCCGGATATGATGTAAAACAAGGCGAAATACACGGCATGAGCCAGCGTGGCGGTTCCGTTACCAGCGATGTACGCTTTGGCAAGAAAGTGTACAGCCCCATGGTACCCACCGGCGAGGCCGATTTTGTGATGGTGCTTCATCCGTCACAGGAAGAAAACAATCGGTATCATACGGGTGCCGAGGGACTGTTCCTAAGTGTATCGCAGTTTCTGAAGGGCGGTGATGATCTGGCCGACCTCGATAAAGACAGCGACTCGCCCATTACCGAGCGGAATTGCAACGTGGCCCTTCTGGGTGTTTTAAGTCGGCATCTGCCGTTTGACGATGCCCAGTGGGAAGCGGCCATCCGCAATAACCTGCCGGAAAAGGCGCATCAACAAAACATAGATGTGTTTCATTACGGGCAAGAGATAGAAGCCGCGTAATACGCTTGACCATGCCGGTTGTGACGCAGGTCTCTAGCCCGCAAATTTCACCGGCTTCCTGTTGCGCCTGCGAATCTTACACCATATCAGGCACTTTGCTTGCCCGCCGACTTCGACGTGTACTAACACGCTGTCAGCCGGCGGCCTGCGCAAAGCACCTGCTCTGGCGCAATCTTCAC
>SKQZ01000407.1 GCA_007118765.1 Candidatus Hydrogenedentota bacterium | reverse complement strand
ATCACGGCCAACATGACATTAACGATTGTTCCTGACGCCGATCACATGTCCACCCTGCGCCGCACGGAAGCAATAGACGCCATCAAAGCCCACCTTCAACGTCACACGCCCGAAGCCACGATGCGTTGAAATAGGTTACGGATCAATACCCGTCTGCGCCCCAAGGGCCGGGTCATACAGATTCATGCCCGCCCGCTCTGTGCGCACGGCCTGGAGCCGCACGAAACCAATGTATTCGCCTGCATCACGTTCGAGCGCCTCAACACAGGACGGAAATATATTTTTACCGGTTAGATCCAGCGCCATTTCAAAATCACGCCAATGACGCCAGCCATCGGGTTGCGTGTCCGCCTGCACGTCCTTGACATACCCGCACGCGTCCCAATGTTTGCGCCACCATTCAGCCGTCTTGAAACAAACGCAGTCCTCTTCCCAAAAGGCGCTGCCATTACTTTGCGGCGTGACCAGATGCGCTGGAATGCCGTCTGAGAACTCTTTTGTCAGTCCGGGCATCACAGTCGCCATCACGCCGCCGGACTTCACAAAATTGCTCAAATAGGTAAGGTATAGGATGTCCGTCCCAAAATACTGATACGCATCAATGCTGATGACCACATCAAAAAAACCACGGGGAAAAGGCAATTGATGTGCTTCGGCGCGAATGGGAAACACCTGCGACTCCATGCCTGCCGCCACCACACGCTGCCAGTTGTTGTCGGGCGCCATCCACAAGTCCGCCGCCCACACCTGTACATTAAACTCGCGCGCCAGGAAGATGCTGCTCATGGCGCGCCCACATCCCAGGTCAAGCACGCGCATGCCCGGCGACAGCGTTAAGAAGGTGGTCAGCCACTCCGTAAGCCAAAGGGCATTGGGGCCCATCTGGTTTTCAAGCATCCAGTCCGCATCGTATTTGGCAGCGCGCGGAAACTCCGGCTTGTGCAGCAACCGTTGTATCTCGTTGGTCATTACCGAATGTCCTCATCTGTACGGCGGAACAGGGTTTCACAGGCCCTTTGTTGAGCCTTTACGGAAACGACGTTGTTGTGCTCACCCTGCCTACGCTCATTTTTTGTAGCAGTATTTTCCCACGAAGGAAGCATAAAATGCCACTTCCTTGACCACATATGTGTAGCCGATTTTTTCTGACATCATGGACTTTTCAGAAAATATGTGATATGATTGAAGTAGTCGAAAGAAGATATGCAGGTACGGATTCATTCTTGTGAAAAAGCGTGTGTCAACGGTTATTGCTGACTGCAACGTTATCGCCTGTCAGCAACGCAACACGCAGCAAGATGCTTTTTGACATTGAGCATGCAATAAAGAGTTTCCCTGCCGTGCCCGATATGGTCAAAATGCGCGTGGCCTTTCATAGTGAACCGGGAGTTCGATATTTGCGTAGCCTACGGCAAGCCTCCTTTGAGTGGACGTCGGACGACTACCGTGAGGACACCCCCCTATTGAGGGAAAGGTTCACAACGCATTTTATACGCCGGTCGGCATGTGCGGGGATTTTCTTTTTTCGGTCTTTTTGCAGGCATTGCGGAGAAGTCAACGGGGATATTTCACCGGGCTAAATCACATAGTCTTCGGCAAATACACGGGTCTTGCGCAGTCCCACCAGAATCTGTTCGCCAACCTTCGGTTGAATGGCGTTAAACCGGTCGTGCGACAACTCCACCAACAATACCTCGCCACTACCCAAATCCAGTTCCACTTTTACATAGGGCCCTGCCGAGCGGATGCGTTTTACCACGGCGTTTGCCACCGGTCGCCCGTCTGACTCCCGCAGGATATCCATTTCATGGGGCCGCACAAAGAGACGCGCATCCTGTCCCGGGGCCTGCCCGGTGGCATGACGGTCCAGTTCCCAGGGCCCGAACACCGCCTTGTCCGATTCAACACGTCCGTGAAACAGATTCACATGGCCCATAAACCGCATTACAAACTCTGTTTTGGGATGATGAAAGACCTCATCCGGGGTGCCTATCTGTTCAATCCGTCCCTCATTCATCACCACAACGCGGTTGGCCAGTTCCAACGCCTCTTCCTGATCATGGGTAACAAATACGCTGGTGATATGAATCTCGTCATGCAGTCGCCGCAACCAGTCGCGCAAATCCTGACGCACTCGCGCATCCAACGCGCCAAAAGGTTCGTCCAGCAGCAACACCCGCGGCTCAATCGCCAGCGCACGCGCCAGTGCCACCCGTTGCCTTTGTCCGCCGGACAACTGCGCCGGATATCGGTTTCCCAGGTTTTCGAGTTGTATCAGGTGCAGCAACCGGTGTACCTTCTCCGCAATGGCGGCACGACTTGGCCGCTCCCGTCGCGGCCGCACGCGCAAACCAAAGGCAATGTTATCGTAAACCGTCATGTGCCGGAACAAGGCATAATGCTGAAAAACGAATCCCACCTGCCTGCTGCTCACATGTTGCCCGGCCACATCCTCATCGCTCAGCAGAACCTGCGTATCGGGGTTCGGATCCGGCATATCAAGCCCGGCGATAATGCGCAATAACGTTGTCTTGCCGGAACCTGACGGACCAAGCAGGGCCACCAGTTCGCCCGACTCCACACGGAGCGCAACATTCTTGAGGGCCTGAAAGTTGCCGTATGATTTAGAAATGTTATGTACTTCAATGCTCATGGTATTGTTGTCTCGCTTTTCATGATTGGTCTGCTGTTTCACGGCTGCGACGCAAGTGCCATTCCAGAAGGCTTTTGACGATCAGCGTCGCCAGCGCCAAAAATGCCAGCAACGACGCCACGGCAAAGGCCGCGGAAAAATTGTATTCGTTGTACAGGATTTCCACGTGCAGCGGCATGGTGTTGGTCTTGCCCCGGATATGTCCTGATACGACCGACACCGCGCCAAACTCGCCCATGGCCCGCGCATTGCAAAGTATGGCGCCGTACATCAGCGCCCACTTGATGTTGGGCAGGGTCACATGCCAGAACGTTTGCAATCCACTGGCGCCCAGCGAGAGCGCGGCCTGCTCTTCTTCCATGCCCTGTTCCTGCATCAGCGGAATCAGTTCCCTGGCAATGAAGGGAAACGTAATAAACAACGTGGCAATAACAATGCCCGGCGTGGAAAAAATAATGCGTACATCCAGGTATGTCAAAATCGGGCCCAGCAGTCCGCTGTTACCCAATAACAGGATAAAAACAAGACCGGCAATAACCGGCGGCACGGCAAAAGGCAGGTCAATCAGCGTTAACAACAGGCTCTTGCCGCGAAACTCAAACTTGGTCAATACCCACGCAGCGGCAACGCCGAACACTATGTTCAACGGCACAACAATGATTGCCGTGAAAACGGTCAGGGCAATCGCCGCACGGGCGTCGGGCTCCGTAATGGCGGTCATGTACATGGTGAGGCCGTCGCGCAACGCCTCGCTAAACACCACCAGCAACGGGAGCAGAAGAAAAGCGGTTAAGAACGCGAGCGTGACGATCACACATGCCAACCGTAACACCAAGGCGGGAGTAACAACGGGGGCTTTCACTTGCATATCAGGCAGCGCTCCGTGTTTTCGCCGCATAGCGCCATTGAATCAGGTTGATGCTGAACAACAGCAAGAACGACAAGGAAAGTGTCGCCATCGCCAATGCCGTGGCCCCGTCGTAATCAAATTGTTCGAGTTTGCCTATAATCAACAACGACACAATTTCCGTGCGCATAGGCATGTTGCCGGAGATAAACACCACGGAACCGTATTCGCCCAGGGCACGTGCAAGGGCCAGCGCAAACCCGGTAAGCATGGCCGGCCGCAGCGCGGGCAAGATCACGGCAAAAAATACCTGAACACGGGTGGCGCCAAGGCTTAGCGCGGCCTCTTCGTATTCCGGATCAAGGTCTGCAAGCGCCGGCTGCAATGTACGCACCACGAAAGGAAGCCCGATAAAGGTTAACGCCACAACCACGCCCAACGGTGCAAATGCCACCTCAATGCCGAATGGCGTCAACACGCTGCCGAGCAAACCGGTACGCGCATAGAGCGATGTAAGCGCTATGCCTGATACGGCCGTGGGCAGTGCAAAAGGAAGGTCAACCATGGCATCCACGATTCGATGTCCCGGAAAGGGATACCGAACCAGCGTCCACGCGACAATAAACCCGAACACCATATTGATGGTTGCCGCGATAAACGCCGCCCCGAAGGTGAGGCGAAAGGCGGCGAGGGTACGTGGATCAAGAAGCACATCCAGATACACGGCAAGGTCAACGTTTGCCGCACGCAGGGTCAACGCCGACACCGGCAGCAACACAACCAGACTTAGATAGCAGATGGTATACCCGAGTGTCAGGCCGTATCCCGGCATCACACGGCGCCGCATACGCCATTTGGAAACAGGGTGGGCGCTCATGATCCGCCCTCCCGCATGTTTTCCAGATAGATGCGATCGAAGGAACCGCCATCGGTAAAATGTTGTTCATGAGCCGCCTCCCAACTGCCAAACATATCGGCAATGGTAAACAGTTCCACATCCGACAAGCGGTTCAGGTCAACGGCATCCGCGTACTCCGGCAAACGGGGACGAAAGTAATGCCGCGCCGCAAGCCGCTGCCCTTCGGGCATGTAGAGCCGCTCCAGGTAGGCACGGGCCAAGTCGGTGGTCCCGCGGCGCGTGGTCACCGCATCAATCCAGGTCACGGTCGGCTCGGCCAGGATGCTGACGGAGGGCGCAACCAACTCAAGGTTGTATCGCGCCAGTTTGTCGAGTGCGAGGAACGCCTCGTTCTCCCACGTAATCAAAACATCGCCAATCCCCCGCTGCGCAAAGGTGGTCGTGGCCGCCCGTGCGCCTGAATCCAACAAGGGCACATTCTGAAACAGACGCTTAACAAAGGCATAGGCGGCTTTATCGGCGGCTGCGATCATATCTTCCGATGCCGCCTCCGGCAGCGCAAGCCCATTCAGTTCCCGGGACAGGGCATATCCCCAGACCGCCAAATAATTCCACCGAGCGCCGCCGGAGGTTTTGGGGTTGGGCGTAATTACCTGCACATCATCCTGCACCAGATCATCCCAGTCGTGGATTTCTTTCGGGTTGCCCTGGCGTACGAGGAATACGATGGTTGACGTGAAGGGTGCGCTGTTGTGCGGCAACCGGGACTGCCAGTCTTCGGGAACCAACTGAGTCCGCTCGGCAATCGCGTCAATATCATACGCCAGCGCCAGCGACACCACATGCGCCTCAAGCCCCTCCATCACGGAGCGCGCCTGCTTGCCGGAGCCGCCATGCGACTGTAATACCGTTAGTTGTTGTTCGTGCGTATCACGCCAATACTGTGCAAAGACGGCGTTATACTCCTGAAAAAATTCGCGTGTCGGATCATACGACACGTGCAATATCTCCACCATGCCTGCATTGGGTCTGTAGCAGGCGGTCGTTATCAGGACGAGCGCCAAAACAACCACGCACGAGGTGTGGCGTAAAAGGCGATTACTTTGACGATTAAACTGCACAACGTGCTCCTGTAAATCCAATTCAAACGGCTATATCCCGGCGCCGTCAGCAAAATACTGGGTAAACACTTCTTCATGGGAAAGCGGCTTGTTTGTCAATAGCATGGCAATGGTTGTTCTGTCCATCACGTGGGCGGTGTGGTTCCGTATCTCCAGTAATATCCTGCGAAACCGGCACGAGTGCTCTTGACTGCACGACTGATAGTGGGTGGTGGAAACGCAGCCCATGGGCGCCAATACACCGTCAAAGTGCCGCACTATCTCTCCCATGCGAATTGCGTTGGGCGGCTTGTCCAGCGTTATGCCGCCATCGCGCCCGGCATGGGTTTTGATCCATCCCTTGTCCCGAAGGTCCAACACTATCTGTTGCAAGAACCGATACGGGATGTCATTGCCGTCCGCCAGTGTCCGTATGGACACGGGCCGCTTGGTGTTTCCTGCTGCCAGCGCCACGAGTGCGCGCAAAGCGTAGTCCGATTTTTTTGAGAACCGCATGTCATGATCTCCTATTTATACACGACCTGCTCTGTATTATATATCTGCCGGGACAGCAATGTCAACTTTTTTTCACGAGGCCGACAACGGTGCGGATCGGGCTCCGGCAGCCGGCAGCGTTCGTTGGGCTGTAATACGATGTTGCCACGCGTCTGAATCGGCCCGGCGCAGTAGAACGATTCATGCTCCGGCATACAGTCGAAAAGTGCAGACATTGCCCAAATGGGAACAGGTGTTATACACTTACAGTAGTTTTGCGCAAGGTCATGATATGTGGCAGCAGACCGAAACCCGTACCGGGACATAAGGAGCGACGAGAACACATGCATATTGTTATCACAGGCGGGGGCGGTTACCTGGGATACTGGGTCACACGCACCGCCCTTGAAGCAGGTCATGACGTCCGTGTTTTTGACCGCTTCTGTTTTTTGCCCGGCGACATGACATCCGACGAGTTGTATGCCGGGCTTGACACCGGCCGCTCGCCGCAGTTGGTGACGGGTGATATTCGCCGCCTACAAGAATCAGATGATTTGCTGCATGATACGGATGCGGTCATCCATCTTGCCGGTCTGTCCAACGACCCGACCTGTGACTTGGATGCTGAAATGACACACGACATCAACGTGGAAAGCACGTGCGAATTGGCGCGGCAAGCGATACAAGCGGGCGCGAAACGCTTTGTGTTTGCTTCTACATGCGCCGTCTATGGTCAGGGCGTATTTGAAATACTGGATGAAGAAAGCCCGGCCAATCCTGTCTCCGTGTTCGCACGCAGCAAACTTGAAGCGGAAAAAGCGCTGCTCTCCATGAACGCCCCCGCATTTGAACCTGTCATTGCGCGGATGGGCACATTGTTTGGTTGTTCGGAACGCATGCGTTTTGACCTCGCCATCAACCACATGACAGCAACCGCGGTGCGTCAGGGACGCATTCTTGTGCGAGGCGGCGGCAATCAATGGCGGCCATTTATCCATGTACGGGATGCCGCCCGCGCACTGCTGGCGTTCCTTGAAGCCCCCGCCGAAACCGTTGCGGGCGCTGTCTACAATGTGGGCGCCGACCACCACAATGTGCGCATTTCCGAACTCGCGGACACGGTGGCAGAACACGTAGGCGATGTGGCTGTGGAAGTGGCCAAAGACGATGACGACCGACGCAACTACCGTGTACGTTTCGACAAGATGACGGAACGTCTTGGGTTTCGCTGCACACACGATATTGAAAACGGCATTAAAGAAGTTGCGCAGTTCTTGCGCGAGCGCGACATCAACCCCTTTGATGAGCAGTATTTCAACGTAGACCGTATGAAACGGTTGCGCGCCTTGCCTGTGGATGCCGGCGGGGAGCCGGTGGCGGCCCGGTTTATCCCGTTGAGCAAACCCGGGTTAGGGGAAGCGGAGGAAGCGGCGGTAATAGACGTGTTGCGCAGCGGTTGGCTTACGTCCGGGCCGCAGGTGCGCAGTTTTGAGCAGATGTTCGCCGAAAAGGTAAACGCGTCAAACACGGTCGCGGTATCGTCCTGCACTGCCGCGCTGCACTTGTGCCTTGTGGATGCGGGTGTCGGGCCCGGCGATGAGGTCATTACCTCGCCCATAACATGGGCCTCAACAGGGAATACGCTCATCAATATGGGTGCAAAGATTGTGTTTGTGGATGTGAATCCGCATACGCTCAACATGAATCCCGCTTTGGTCGAAAAGGCGATTACCGAGCGTACCAAGGTTATTATGCCCGTCCACATGGCGGGACATCCCTGTAATATGGATGCCATCCGTGTCATTGCCGACAGGCATAACGTGCGGGTGATTGAAGATGCCGCCCATGCCCTCGGCGCACGCTATAAACAGACACCCATTGGCGCGACCGGTTCCGCCTGTTTCAGTTTTTATGCCATCAAGAACATCACGACCATGGAAGGCGGCATGATAACCGTGGACGATACGGAAACCGCTGAACGTCTGCGCATCCTCGCCGCCAACGGCATGACCGCCACCGCTTGGGATCGCTATGGCCGCAGCGCCGTGAGCGCACCGCCGGAGGTGGTTGTCCCGGGATACAAGTACGCCCTCGGCAATGTGAATGCCGCCATGGGCATTGCCCAGCTGCAACGGTTTGACACGTTCAAAGCGGCGCGCGCCCGCATAGCGGAGATGTACCGCGCCGTATTATCGGATATGGACGAAATATCGCTGCTTGATGTGACGGATGAAGTGGAACATGCGTGGCACTTGTTTATCATCCGGCTTAATCTGGCGAAGATCGGGCGCACCCGCAACGAAATTGCCCATGCATTACGACGTGAGAACATCGGGACAGGCGTTCATTTTTACGGGCTTCATTTGCATCGTTACTACCGCGAGACGCTTGGCATGCGCCCCGAGCAATTCCCGGAAGCAACCCGGCTGTCCGATGAGATTTTGTCATTGCCGCTACACCCCGGCCTGAGCGATAAACACGTGAATGAAGTGGTTACCGCCCTGAAGAAAGTGCTGTCATGGCACGGTTGATCAGGAAATGGGTACAATAGGTGTCGGCGACACCAAACAAGGGCGTGCAGATTCGCTATTACACAGGACTGAAACAAGAAGAGCAAGGAACATCATGAAACGTGTTGCATTGATTATAGTACCGGTGTTGTGCTGGTGCACAATGGCGGATGCGCTTGAAGCAGGCGCCGCCAAGGTGGATATCACCGGACCAATCGGCGCTCCGCTGAGCGGTTATGGGGCGCGCATGGGGCGCAGTTCCACCGGCGTACATGACCCCATCTGGTCCCGAGCGCTTTATCTGGACGACGGCACAACAAGCCTGTTTCTGGTTGGCGTCGATCTTATTGGCGTCATGCCGGAGCTGCGGGAACGCGTGTTGGAACTGATGCCGGACATTGTGCCGCCGGAAAATGTTTTTTTGAGCGCCACACACACCCACAGCGCACAGGGCGGCATGACGCGCACGCTGCCGATTCGATTCGTCTCGGGCAGATACACGCCGGACTTGCTGGAACAAACCGCGCAAGGCATTGCCGACTCCATGCGCAATGCCTATGACAAACGTACGCGCGCCGCGTTGGGCTACGCCACCGGCGCCCAAGAGGGCTTGTCCGTCAACCGCCGCGACCGTGACGGGCCCATTGACCCGCAGGTCGGCGTTATTCTTGTGGAGGACGCCGATGGCGCGCCCATCAGCATTGTGACCAATTTCGCGGCCCACCCCACTTCCATCAGCGGCGACAGTCTGTTTCTCTATTCCGCTGATTATCCCGGTTTCTATTACCTTGAGATGGAAGCCCTGCTGGGACCGGAGTGTGTGCCTATTTTCCTGAACGGCGCTCTGGGCAATCAGACCACGGGCAACCCCGAGCAAAAATCGGGATGGGAGCGGACGGAATCCATTGGACGTTTGCTGGCACGACGCGCCCATGACATTGCCGACACCATTATGTTCGGCGACGTGACGTTGCGCACGGCCCATACAGAAGCACAGCTGCCCGGCACCATGCTTGATATTTTGTTGCCCGAGCACACGTTGTTACAAGCGCTTGAGATCAATGATTTGCTTATTTCCTTTTTCCCGGGCGAGGCCTGTGTGGAATTGGCATTGGAGATGCGGCGACGCGCTTTGGCGCGGGGGTATGATGCGCACTTTTCGGTGGGACTCAGCACCAACCATCTGATGTATTTTGTGCCGCGTCATTTGTATCCTCAATCATCATACGAATCCACATCGAGTTTTTTTGGCCCGGGAATGGCCGACTGGTTCTATACACATTTTGAAGGGATGATGCATCGCGACGCCCCAACGGTCGGGGACGAGAATGCCGAACAGGAAGAACCGCCCCCGGTAATACAGACCGTCGAAATTGCCAACGGCCTGGTCGTGGATTTGGCAGGCGGCCCACATGACCGCGGCAGAGCGCGGGGCGCGGCATTCAACGCCGCCATCCAACGGGGCTATCAGAACCGGGTGGTCGCCCCTGTTGAGAATGGTGACTGGCTGCCGACTGACGGCATGCTGGCCTACATGCCCCCCTTCATTGATACGACCGCCTTGGGATTGCCGTTGCTGGGCATGCAATCGCGCGACTTGTTGCGTGGCATCTCGCTCGATCTTATTAAGGAGATGGAAGGCATGGCCGAAGGCGCCCGACTGCCTTTCGACGGCTTCTGGCTATTGCAGCATGCCCCATTGTACGACCGCGTGGAAGACAAGACACAGCTGTTCTCAACGCCGTTATGCACCATGTTCGCCGTGGTAGGCGATCGCGCACATGGTGCGGAGTTGCTGGTCGGTCGCAATCTGGATTGGCCGCTGCCGGAAGAGGCCATCGTCACCCGCGTATATCCCGAACAGGGAAGCGCCTTTATGCAGGTCGGCTTTACGTGGAACGCCGGCGTGTTCACCGCCATGAATGAACACGGCGTTGTCTTATGCGTTGAGCGGGTGGAGTTGGAAACAACGACGGTTCCGGAGAAAGCGCCCATTGAATTTCTCTTGCGCGACATCATTCAAAATGCCACCGATTACGAGCAAGCGCTTCAAACACTGCAACAGGCGACACACATCCGCGGCGTCCACGTACTGGTGGCGGGGCATGTGGAGAACCGCCCGGAGGCCGCCGTGGTGGAGTTTGGCGAAACCGTGTCTGTACGGCAACCGGAAAACGGGCTGTTGCTCGGCGTAACGCCTGATCATCCCACCGCCCCGGACGCCACACGAAAACGCTACACGCTCGTATTCGAGGCCCTCAGCGATGTGCAGGGCATTGACCAGGACACGGCACAAGCCCTTTTAACCCAAAACGCCGATACGGATGCCTACAACGCTTTGGCCGCTCCCTGGAACAAAGATACCCGTCACAGCGTATTGTTCCGCCCTGGCGAACAGCGGATGTATGTGTCACTGCCTACGTCGGAACACACGCCCGGAACATTTCTCGCCACGCCATTATTTGGAGACTTGGAACATGAATGACGTTGTACGGAATTATACATGGGGCAATCTAAAAAGGCGGCGCCGTAGTGTTCATCACCGGAGCCGCGGTCTGGCCAAGTTTCTGCTGCCTGTGTTTGCCGTGATGATTGTGGGTTATTTGTGGCTTACACGCGACAATTATATGCCCAACGAATTCATACCGGCGGACAGCGGCGTGGAAATATACATGCTCAATCCCGTTGACAAGCGAACCGACATATTCAGCAGCCGCGTGTTCAGCCTGGCGCCGGAAGGTTCCGAAGCACACGGGGTGGTTAACCAACTCGCCGGTGAATTGCCGTTGCCGGAATGGCTCCTGAATAATATCTGTGCCGGTCCGTTTCATGTGAGCGCGGCGTCGGCTGATCATCTTGGTGACGCAGTCATTATGACGCGCATGACCCGCGTTGGCACACTGACAAGCCGGTTGGCATCTTTTGCACCACAAGTTCACGTTGAATATACCGGCGGTCTCCGATTGCGATACATCCCCGACGCAAGCCTTTATTACGCCGTACGCGGTCGTACATTGCTGGTATCCATGTCGCGCAACAGACTGGTTTATGCGCTGACGCTGCACCCGACGAACGCACTGGAGGCTTCCCAATACCGACAGGGCGTCCTGGCTGCGACACAGGCCGATCTCTTCTGTCGCCTCGGCCCCGAGGCATTCCCGTGGACGCCGCCGGTTTTCGCACAAATGGAGACGGCGCTGCGTGTGGGAAGCGATACGGTACACCTGACGACAAACGGCACGCTCTCACCCGCATTCACGGAGCACTACACGCCGTTTCTTGCCACGCTGACACCACAGCCGCTGCCCATGCCGTTGGACGGTTTCCTTACCACCAGTGTCGCCGCAAATATGGACTTGCCCGCACTCTTGACCCATCTTTCCGAATCGCTCCCGGCGCTTGCCGCAGCCGCGGAAATGCTTGCCGAGCCTCAACCGGAGGACATGACCGCCGAATTGATAGAAGACATGCAAACGCTGTTGCAACAGGCATTACGCAGCACGGGCTCCAGAATGCGGTTTGCATGGTCAGACCTGGATCCCTATGAGATGATGCCCGCCCCGTTGATAAGCGCCACTTTTGACATAAACACCTACGATGTCATCGCGCTTTTTGAACGCGTTGCCCCTGCACCCGAGGTCAGCAGCGGCGTTGATCTTGCCCCCCGTTTGGATGAAGAACACATGCTGGCGTATGCCCCGTTCGTGGGCGGCGAAGCCATCGAACCCGCCATTACGCTCTATGCCAACGGCATGCTCGTCAGTTCAAGCGCGAACCTGGCGCGGGAACAGCTGAGAACCGCGCCGTTGACGGAGACCTATCCGCAGGACGGTAACCTTTTCTTGCGCATTCAGCCGCATCCCATGGCCACGGCCATTGTTGATGTTGCACGCGAATTTGCGGCATCCGGCCTGCTGCGCGCCCATACCGAACCCTCGCTGGAAGCGGCGGCAGCACCGTGGCTGGATGCGGTCGAAGCCATTGACTCGGTTGTTCTCTTTGCTTACGGCGACAACGGACAACTGCATGCCGATCTCACGCTGACCATGCACGACGCTTCTGATACGCCCAACGCAGCGACACCGTTGGAAGCGGCAGATGAGGAATAGGGGCGTATCATGACGGAAGGCATCAAACTGGTAAGCAAGAATCGGCAGGCGCGACACGACTACTTTGTGGAGGAAAAGTATGAGGCGGGCATCGCGCTGGCAGGCACGGAGGTGAAATCAGTGCGTATGAAGAACGCCATCAGTCTCAAGGAGTCCTATGTAGCCTTTGAGAATGGCGAGGCATGGCTTGTAGGTGCGCGCATCAGTCCTTATGAACAAGGCAATATCAACAATCATCCGCCGGTACGACCGCGAAAGCTACTGCTGCACAAGCGGGAGATCAAAAAATTACAGCGGCGGGTTGAAGAAAAAGGCTTTACGGTCGTGCCCTTGGCAGCTTACTTCAAGCGCGGCAAACTGAAAATAGAAATCGGCCTTTGCAAAGGGAAGCACACCTACGACAAGCGGGACACCATTAAACAGCGCGAAAGCCAGCGCGAGATTCAACGGCTTGTCAAAAAGCATCGCTGACCGACCCTGCGGCGCGTCTCCATCCCTTTGCATTTGCGGGCAAAAACGCGCCATAATAATGCAGCTATCAGGAGTACAGCGTTTGCGTCATACAAGCATGACGCATAAAACAAGGAGTTGAAAAATGACCGTTTCCGTAGAAGACATTCTGTTGGGCTATGGTGTTATTTCCGCGTTGGTAATCACACCCATCACTGCTTTTGTCGGCCAGTTGGGCATTGCACTTATCATGCTGGGTACGGGCTTGTTCGCCACCATTCTGCATTTCGTATTGTAGCCGCAACATCCAGTTCCAGTTTAATCGCCTTTAACCCGGAATTTTCACAGGGTTTTGTCGTGAGCCTGTGAAGGTTGCGTCAGGTCAAGTGCTTTGTACAGGTCGCCGACTGACAGCGTGTTAGTACACGTCGAAGTCGGCGGGTAAGCAAAGTGCCTGATATGGTGTAAGACTCGCAGGCGCAACCCCGCCACGGCGGGGTGAAATATGCGGGTTAAGGGCAGGAGACATGATCATGCTGTTTTTGGCCTGCATGGCAGCCGTGGGTATGGTTGCCGGATTTGAATCGGTTATTGAATGGGATTTTTCGGAGGAGGCCGCAGCAGACCAATGGCGCGCCAACGCACACCTGACCGATGTTATGGTAGAAGATGGCGCGTTGCATGCCCGTGCCATTGATTGGGACCCCTTTTTTGTCTGTTCCGACCTTGCACTGGCAGCATCGCCGGCACACTGTGTTTTGGTGCGTCTGAAGGCTGATCAGCCCGGCAATGGACAGGTGTATTGGACAGGAACGGACGCCGGCCCTCACGGCGGTTTTTCCGCAGAAAAAGTCGCCAATTTTACTATTGACAAGACAAATGCCTTTCACGATATCTATGTGTTTCCTTTTTGGCAGGCCGAGGGAACGATACGGCAGTTGCGGTTGGACGTGTATGATGAAGCCCGTTTTGCCATTGAACGCATTGCGGTGCTGAAGCGACACGACGAACCCACCCCCGCCACGCAACAACAGTGGGCATTGAGCGAAGACTTTGACGCAACCGGCTGGCTTTCTTTGCACAATGGCCGGTTGCTTGCAAGCCCGCCGTTATCCATGCCCTTAACGGAAGCGGGCTGGGTATCCATCACCGCCCATGCGCAAAACGAAGCGGTGGTATTGATGGAGTGGGCAACCGACCGTATGCCGGGGGGCCGCCGCGAGACCTTACACCTGCGGCCAACACGTGCGCCGCGCCAGTACCATATTGAAATGCAGGGACACCCCGATTGGGAAGGCCGGCTGGTAGGACTGAATTTGTACCTGCCCGATGGGGAGCATGTAAGGGTTGACCATGTCACCGTCGCCGCCGAACCGGCTGGTCCGCCCGCACTTGAGATACCCTATTTTGGCTTTGACAATGGCGTCAGCCGTGCGGGAAGACCGGAAACGCTTCTGGCCCAGATTATCAATCAAGGCGGCGGTCGCGCATCGGTTGCGGACATGACCCTTGAAACAGCGGATGGGGTGCGCGTGTTGGATGCGGCGGAATACACCGGCGATACGAATCTTGAGCACGGCGACTATTTGGAGGTGCGCTGGCAGGTGGAGGCGGATAAGGCAGGCACATTTCCGGCAGCCATACATTTGGACGGCCTTGAAGATGACACGCATACGGAATTGACCTTTTTACCCGCCCTATCATACAGCGCAGACTATGTCCCCGAACCCGAACCCATTGAGACTACGGTGGACATCTGCGCCTATTATTTTCCGGGCTGGGACGCTGACGCCAAGTACGACTGCCTGCGTCAAACAGCACCCATACGCAAGCCGCTGCTGGGGTATTACGACGAAAGCAACCCTGAATGCGTAGACTGGCAAATCAAGTGGGCGGTCGAGAACGGGATAACCTGCTTTCTTGTGGACTGGTACTGGGTAGACGGTTCACAGTCGCTGTTGCACTGGTTTGAGGCCTACCGCGAAGCCCGTTACCGCGATTACCTGCAAGTTGCCATTATGTGGGCAAACCATAACCCGCCGGGGACGCATTCGCGAGAGGACTGGCGCCAGGTAACTCAGGAGTGGATAGACAAGTATTTCACCCTGGACACCTATTACCACATCAACGGCAAACCCGCCATTTTCCTGTGGGACTCGGCGCAACTGCGCGCAGACTTGGGCGGTAGTGCGGAAGTGGCCGCGGCCCTTGCTGAATCACAAGAAATGGCGCGGGATGCAGGACATGCGGGCATTGAGTTCATCGTGCTTCAAAACCACGCCGGCGAAGAGGATATCGCCAAATGGCTGCAGGAAGGATATGCAGGCAACACCAGTTACCATGAGTTCGGCAACGCCCTTCAACTGGCGCCCACGCCGGCACAAGGGTCTTTTGCGGATGTGGTCGCCACAGCGCCACAGGTATGGGAAGAGCGCCGCAAGCGTTCCGGTGAACTTGACTTTTATCCGGTCGTGGACACCGGCTGGGACTCGCGTCCCTGGCACGGCGCCAATGCCATGGCGTTTCACGGCCGGACGGTGGCAGGGTTCAAGCAACTGCTGGAGGCCGCCCGAGACTATTTTGCTCGTCATGATGAGAATGTTCTCATCCTCGGCCCCATAAACGAGTGGGGAGAAGGCAGCTACATTGAACCAAACCTGGAGTTCGGGTTCGGCATGTACGAAGCGATACGCGAAGTTTTCGGCAAGGGCGACCCCGAAAACTGGCCGAAGAACCTGTCGCCCCGCGATGTGGGTCTCGGCCCTTATGACTTCCCTGCGCCGCCCCGCACTCTTTCGTGGACGTTTGAAGCGGATGCCGAGGGGTGGGCGCCTTTGATGAACATTACTGATTTCTCGGTAGCCGACGGCGTCATGCGTTTCAACTCCACATCGCATGACCCGGCGCTGGTCGTGTCCACACACGGCCTGAACGCATCGGAATACCCGATTATGGAACTTCGTATGAAGGTGGTCGGGCCGCTGCCTGACGACACGGAAGGGCAGGTGTTTTGGGCCATTGGCAGCGGCAGCATCTCTGAAGCAACCAGTTATCGTTTCCCGCTGGAAACCCACGGTGAATGGCACACCTACCGCATCAATCTGGGAGAGCATCCTCGCTGGCGGGGCCGCATTAACATGATTCGGTTTGATCCGTGTGAGACAACCGACACGCGAATCTATATGGACAGTGCCGCTTTTCTGAAAGAATAAGGGAGTGCTGCGCCGGTTTCGAGGCGTCGCTATTCTTCCGTTATCTCGCGCAGTTTCAGCCTGTCCACCTTGCCATTGGCCAACAAGGGCAGCGCGTCATGGACCGTGATGGTTTTCGGTACGCGGAACGGCGCCAGATGCTCTTTGCACCAGGCCATGAGCGCCTCTGACGTGGTTTGTGTGCCGGGCACCACCATCACATGGGCGTGGGCTACTTCATCGTGTATTGCATCGGGCACGGCAATGGCCGCCGAATAAAGGACTGTCGGGTGCGCCTCCAACACGTTTTCCACTTCACAGGGAAATACGTTCTCACCATTCGTTTTGTACATATCATTGGAGCGCCCGCAAATGACCAGTGCGCCGTCCTTATTCACCCTGCCGAGATCCTTGGTGTAGTACCACCCCTCGTCATCCAGTACCTCCGACGTGCGACCGGGACTGTTCAGATAGCCTTTCATCAATACGGGCCCGCGAATCGCAATCTCCCCCATTTCGCCCGGCGGCAGCGGCTTGCGATGCTCATCAACAATACGCATCTCACAATTGGCATATAAGATACCCGCCTGCTCGCCCAATTGTTCAACCGTATCTTCCGGTCGTGTCGCGGTGACAAAACCACCCAACTCCGTCGCGCCGTATCCGGTCACGAGCCGCGCCCCTGTCCGCCTGCTAATCTCGTCCAAGGCATCCAACATGGTGCGCGGCGCTGAAGAACCGCCCCATACAAAGGTTTTTACGGAACTCCAATCGGCGGACGAAAACTTCTCATGCCCCATCTCAAGCAAATACATGGGCGGTATCTGACCCAATACCGTGATCTTCTCGCGCCCAATTGTATCGAGCGTCGCGCCGGGATCAAACCTGTCCATCATCACAATGCAGGCGCCCGCATATACGGCACAAAATCCAATTTCCACATCGGCTGCAACATGGTTGATCGGGAAATGCAATAGAATACGGCTGTCGCTGTTGATTTCAAACAGCTCGTGTTGTTGCGCCACATTGCTCAATATCGTTTCATGGGTATGCAGCACGCCTTTGGGCATACCGGAAGAACCGGAGGTATACATTAACAACACCTCATCTTCCGGGTCGGCATCAGCAATCCGTTCCACAAGGGCAGTATCCCAATCGGCACGCGGGCTGTCAATAAACGCATCAAACGCCACGGTCCCGGAAACCTCT
>SKQZ01000356.1 GCA_007118765.1 Candidatus Hydrogenedentota bacterium | reverse complement strand
TGGCGCTCCTGCGCTGTCCCGCGTGCCCGTGGTCACGATCAGCAACCGGTCTTCTCCGGCGGGCGCCTCGAACGGAAAGGAATGGGACAACAACGGCTCTTCGTCCTCTACCCCGTCGGTGCCGGCATCTAACAGCAAAGGTGTCTTTACAATTTCAATACGCACATTGTCAAGAAGCAGCGAGCCGTCCCCTTCCGTCGGCGTCAGTCGGGCGTCAAAGTTTAAGGTGTCGCCCCATGCGTCATCAAACGTAAAATCCACGGCAATCTCCGTCCAGCTGCCCGGCGCGAAGCCGCCGGCATAATGGAGTTCCTCCGTGCCCAAGGACACGGTGAGGTCCATCGGGTCCATTCCATCTCTCTCACGTGCGTGAAACCGCAGTATATAGATCTCTCCATGCTGCAGGTCATTGAGACTCTGCTCCACATAGCCGCCTATCTGAATAAAGGCAAAATAGGTGCCGTCCGGCGCGGCCCCGGCGTTTTGCCCGTGCCCGCCGTCGTCATTGTATGTGATGCCGACACCGCCGTCCTGGTTCCAGTCGCTAATATCGCCTCCACCCGGCCACTCGAAGGCTCCATCGTCTTCAAAGCTGTGGTTGTTGATGGTAATGTCTGCCATCGCCACGCCGCCGATGAGGGTCGCCACACAGATGAGGACCATCATAGAAAATCGCGTAAACATAATAAGTTCTCCTTTGGCGCAACAATCGCCGCCGCGCCCTTGCCGGTTGTACGTACTCCACATGTCTGCCTCGCGCGAACACACCGCGCACGCCGGACAAACGGATTTGCCACTGCCGTTGACGTTATGTGTTCGCTTGATACCTGCTCCACTAGCCCGCATATTTCACAAGATTTCTGTTGCGCCTGCGAATCTTACACCATATCAGGCACTTTGCTCGCCCGCCGACTTCGACGTGTACTAACACGCTGTCAGCCGGCGGCCTGCACAAAACACCTGCTCTGGCGCAATCTTCACAGGCTCACGACGAAACCTGATGAAATATCCGGGCTATCAGTTGTCATCTACAGTACACATATCAGAACAAATAAAAAGCCCCATGGACGCCGGGACACAACCCTTTTCGCCCATCTATTTTAAGTATACCGCACACCCCTCGAAATATCAAGGAGTTAGCAATGTTCGATGCCCGTCAATACGTTTGTCGTAATCGTGGTTTCAGGCGTATACTATCCATGGCAGTTATTGGCATAGGGGGCTGTGTGAACACAGGAGACACTTTTATGAATATCTGGCAGCAGCATGGCGTGTGGGTGGTTGTAACGATGATGGCGGCGGGGTTCATATCCTGGTGCGCGGTTGCCGATCCGGCGACCAATCGTATCCGGCCGTGGCCGGAGAATCCCACCTATTGGCAGTACAAGGGCGAACCGACGCTGTTGATCGGCGGCAGCGATCAGGACAACTTGTTCAATCATCCCCATATCCCGCCCGACGGCCTTGAGGCGCACCTTGATTTACTGGTGTCTGTGGGCGGCAATTATGTGCGCAATACCATGTCCACCCGCGAGGAAGGCAATTTGTATGCGTATGAACGCAACCCGGACACCGGCCTGTATGACTTGGAACGGTTTTACGATGCCTATTGGCAACGGTTCCGCGACTTTCTGGATATGACCAGCGCACGGGATATTATTGTGCAGATAGAAGTGTTTGACCGGTTTGATTTTGCCCGGGACGCGGGCGAGATGGGCGGTTGGTCGCGACAGCCCTTCAACCCGGCAAACAATGTAAACTACACCGCCGAGGAAAGTCGGTTGCCCGTGGAGGTAACCGGCCATCCCGGCCAGCGGGAAAATCCCTTTTTCCGAACCACGCCGCAGCAGGAAGACAATCCGCTGGTGCTTCGGTATCAAGAGGCCTATGTCGAAAAGATGCTGTCCATTTCGCTGGGCTATGGCAATGTGCTGTACTGCATCAGCAACGAAACCAACGAGTCCGAACATTGGGGCGCTTATTGGGCCGACTTTATTCGGGCGAAAGCCGATGTGGCGGGCGTGGGCGTGGAAGTGACCGAGATGTGGGATCCCCATGATTTGAACCATCCCATGCACCGATACACGTTTGATCATCCCCACCGCTATTCGTTTGTGGACACGTCGCAAAACAACCATCAGGTGCGTCAGGCGCATTGGGACAACATGCAGGCGGCCCGTGCATTGATTGCCGATCCGCCGCGCCCCATGAACAATGTCAAGATTTACGGCGGCACGCCCCATGGCGGCGGGCTTGAAGAAGGCACGCACAAACTGTGGCGCAACATCCTGGGCGGGCTGGCGAGTTCACGGTTTCACCGGCCCGCTTCCGGCGCGGGGCTCAGCGACCTGGCCCAGACCCATTTGCGCAGCATGCGCATGTTTCTTGATGTTTTCGACGTGTTCGCCGCTGAGCCGCGCAATGATTTGCTTGGCAATCGGGAAGAAAACGATGCCTATTGCGCCGCCAACCCCGGCGTACAGTATGCGGTATATTTTCCCGCGGGCGGACAGGTTACGCTCAATACGGCGGATGCATCGGGAACATTGACCCTGCGCTGGCTTGATATCCAACACAACGAATGGCAGCCGCAGACTGAAACAAGCGCCACGGCCGAAATGGAACTGACCGCCCCTTCGGAAGGTCAATGGATGGCGTTGATCACGGCGTCCTGAGGCAGACGCATGGGCGACTCCTCATCGGTTTCGTCGTTTACCGGCCATTGCGCCCCCATGTTGACAAGGTCGCGACGTAGCTTTTGCGCCATTTGCGCCAGCCGCTCCGGTTCTTCCGCGGCGCGGTTATGACTCTCGCCAATGTCGTCGGCAAGATTGTACAACTCCCAGCGTTGCGGCTGATAAAAATAGATCACCTTCCAGTCGCCCAGCCGCATGGCGCTGTGCGGTTCATAGCCCGGGCCTTCCGGCCCCCATGTATGGGGATAATGGAAATAGAGCGGCCGCTCCATATCGGATGCTTCCTGCGTGAAATAGGGACGCAGATCGTATCCGTCCACGGTGTGCGTTATGGGCACTTGGTCAAGCGCGCCGCCAATACCCAGCAGCGTGGGAAACAAATCCTCGGAAATCAACGGCTGCGCCGAAACGGCCTGGGCTTTGATGGGCAGTTGCGCCTGCAGGGCATTCGTGGGCGCCGGTTTTGCCCATGCCGCGATAAAAGGCACCCGCGTGCCTCCTTCATAGGCGGAGCCTTTTCCTGCGTGCAACGGCCGGTTATGGGTGTTCAGCCCGGTGTTGTACGGCGTGGTGCAGCGACCGTGTGCGCTGAGCCCGCCGTTGTCGGACGTGAAAACGACCAGTGTGGATTCGGCAACACCCAACGCCTCCACCTTGTCAAGCAATGCGCCGAGACTCGCGTCCATGCCTTCCACCATGGACGCATAACGCGCTTCCACGGGCGGAATGTTAATGTCAGTGTCCGGATAAGTGCGCCCCTTGTAATTGTCAACGAACCGATTGTGTGGCTGGATGGGCGTATGCACGGCATAATGCGACATATACAAGTAAAACGGTTTTTCCGCGGCCACGGCGTGGTCTACGGCGGCCAGCGCCTCTTTTGTGAGCGCATCGCTGAGATCTATGTCTTTCCCATGATATTTTTCAAGCCCCGGCACCCCCCATGGCAGCCTGCGTGTGCCATTTTCCTCGTTGCCGAAATTGTCTTTGCCCTGGTACGAACCGGGCGCTCCCCCCGCATGGCCCGCGATATTGACATCGAAACCCAGACGGAGCGGATCCTCGCCGCTCGTGCCCCGTGCGCCCCAGTGCGCCTTGCCGCAATGAATGGTGAAGTACCCGGCTTCTTGAAGCAACTGCGCCATGTTTACCTCATCCGCCTGCAAACCGCGCATGTTCCAGTCCCGGGGCGCCCATCCGCGCGAGGTGTCTTCGTCTGGATTCAGCGTCCAGTTGGTGACCCGGTGGCGGGCGGGACTCCAGCCGGTCATGAGGGACGTGCGCGTGGGGCTGCACACGGTATGGGCATAGGCGTTTGTGAACCGAATGCCCCGGTTTGCCAGCCGCTCCATGTTGGGCGTACGGAAATGCCGGTTAAACAAGGTTTCTTCCGTCCAGAACGGTACGGACGTATCCTGCCAGCCCATGTCGTCCACCAGAAACAGGATGATATTGGGTTGCGCCGGTGTTTCGGGCGTTGCGGCGGCGAACCGGGAAAGCAGCCCTGCTCCAAGTCCCGCCGAACAGGCCGCTAGAAAACGACGCCGATTCATTCCGTCATGATGCGTGTTCATAATGTCTACACCTCCCGCACAGGTTGTTATCGTTGCCGCAAACGCCCATCTTCCGGTTGGAACGACGGTTCGTCGGTAATAAACAATACATCATAGCGTATCTCTTCATGGAGGTTTTCCAATTCGAGAGTATGACGGCCCTGCGACAATTCCACACCTTCAAGATTGTATTCGCCCGGCCATGCCCATGTCCACAAACGCGGCGCCAGCGGATGGTCCTCTTCAATAAGCGTATCGGGCACATGCAAATCAGTCCTGCCGCCCAGGGTGGTCAGCTTCTCGCCGTTGAGCAGTACGCGCACATCATGACTCACCTCGTCGCCGCGTCTGCCTGAACCGCGATGAAGATAACGCAGCCAAAGGTAATAGACGCCGGGCCGGGGTATTTCAACCGTCCAGGACACGCGATTATCCTCCGGTGACTGTGGCACAACATAGGCATCGCCGCGCAGTCCGCCTGCGGTGGACACTTCAAAGTCTCCCTCCCGTTCACCATCGGCAAAAGCCAGCTCAACGGCTGCGGGCGCGGTTGTTCGGGCGGGGGTGGCGGCGCTGGCGAAAACCGGCGCACTTTCGTTTCGGCGTCGGTCAACGGCGGTGACGGCGTAGTGGTACGTTTCGCCGGGCCGCAGACCCCAGTCAATAAACGCGGGGTCTACAGGCGAACCGATAAGATGCTTCTGCTTCGGCTGCTCAAAGGGTTGACGCGCTACGTACACCTGATAGTGAGACAACTCAGGCGAGGCGGATGCTTCCCACTGTAGCTGGTTTGCGCGTGCGCGTATGTTTGCGGCGCTCAGGTCTGATACCGCGGACGGCGCCGTGCGGCCTTCGGGACGCGGGCCCTCGGGTACGAAGCCGTCGTCGGTGGCAAAAACAAGCGCGTCCAGCGCCGCGTCCGCATCGCTTGTGGCAAATGTAATGTCAAACTCGTTGCTCAGCATAACGGGCGCGTCGCTCAGCTTTGCCCACGTCCACGTGTCCGTTGCCGTGTCCCCTTCAAGCACGGTGCCGTCAATGGTAACGGTCCACATCGTTGTTGTGTCGCCATCGCTGCGGAGTCGCGCCCAAACATGATACGCTGCGGCAGCAGGCACAACAC
>SKQZ01000233.1 GCA_007118765.1 Candidatus Hydrogenedentota bacterium | reverse complement strand
GCGTATGGGGGACAATTTTCAATGCCGGATGACGACATGGGCATCTCTTGCCAGACCAGGATGCCCGCCCGGTCGCAGAGGTCATAGAAGTCGTGTTTCTCCAAAATGGCGCCGCCCCAAACGCGTAGTATGGTTGTGCCCATGTCCCGGTACAAAGTGATTAGGCGCTCATAGTCAGCCCGGACAACATCATGGTAGATTGTTTTGGGCGGCACCCAGTTAGCGCCTTGCAAAAACACCGGTTTGCCGTTGACAACGCATATCCAGGGCTCTGCGTCCGGCGGCGCATCTTCACATGGACGCCATTCAACACGCTTAAAGCCCACCGTGCGGCTTTCAGACCAGACCACGGCTTGATGTTTGTCCAGTGCGTCCACTTCAACGCAGTACAGGCGTTGAGCGCCGCAGCCGTTGGGCCACCAAGGTTCCACTTCACAGGGGCCGACATCCAACGAAATGGTTGTGGTGGAAACGGGCCGGGTGGCTTCGGCAATGCGTTCTTCCCCGTCTTTGACTGTTATGCGGAAGCTGGCAACCGCTTCCAAATTTGTACACCGGAGGTGTGCCGACAGGCGGCCTGTTTCGTTGTTATCGTCCAGCACGGCATGCAGCGCCGTCAGCGTACACTGGGCGTCAACGCCGGTCAGCAGGGTCACGGGTTCCCACGGACCTGTTGGCACAATGCGCGGACACCAGTCCCAACTGTAATTGTAGCGCGGCTTGAAATACTCGGATACCGAGGTGTATCCAATTTGGCCTTGTTCACGGGGCGTTTCCTGAAAGATGATGCTAAGCAGGTGGTCGCGTCCGTCTCCCAAGTGATCGGTCAGGTCAATGTCATGGGGGATAAGGGCGCCTTCAAACCGGGCAACTTCCACCCAGTCCACCAGAATCCATCCGGCATAATCCAGCCCGGGCGCATGAAGCACGATGGGGGAGTTCTCCGGCAACATGCCTGCGGGAATTGTTGCGGAAAAATCCCAGTGTCGATTTTCGATCCATTCGCAATTGCGGGATTCCAGTCCCGTGTTCCAGTCCGGGATTATCCCGGCCTCGCGCAATAATTGCTGCACCGATGCCGGTACGCGTGCGCGCAGCGGGCCTATGTCGGCATCGTTATACACTTGGTTTTCCGCCGGTTTCGACATGCGCCATGCAAACGGGCGCCATCCCGACAAGGTCCATTTTAATTCTGAAAGCGAAATAGGTGCCATGCGAATGCTCCTGAAAATTAACTGTGTGCTTATTCGACGTTTTGTATTTGCTCGCGAAGCTTTTCCACTTCACCCTTCATCTCAATAATGTCACGACAAGTATCAACGCCGCGCAATTTGGCGCCCAACGTGTTTACTTCCCGCTGCATTTCTTGTGTCAGAAAATTCAAGTCGCGACCGACGGGGCCGTCGGTGTTGAGTATGTCGCGGGCATGTGCTATGTGTGCTTTCAAGCGAACAAGCTCCTCGTTCACGTCCATGCGTTCGGCCATTACGGCGACTTCCATGGCCAGTCGCTCTTCCTTCAGTCCGGTCTCGGCGTTGATTTCTTCCATGCGTTGCCATAACCGGTCTTGATAGGCTTTAACAAGCGCGGGGGCTTGGGCTTCCACTCGGCCAAGGGTTGCTTCAAGTGCTTGCAAGTGTTCCGCAAGCGCCGTTGCAAGTGCGTTGCCTTCATGGCTGCGCATATCATTAAGTTGCTGTAGGGCATCCTCAAGCGCCGAGGACAACACGCGCTCGGTTTCTTCTTTGTCCGGCTCTTCTTCAATGCTGGTGATTACGCCGTCAAGGGTGATGAGCGTATCCACCGAGACCACGTCGGTCGAGCGCATAAGATGCATGAGTTCGTTGCTCGCCTCAATGTATTGCTTCGCACGTTCAACGTCAAGCCGGATGGGGGGAGAGGCGCTGACGCCACGCTCGTGGCGGACAACTATGTTCAGTTTTCCTCGGGCCACATGCTTCTTGACAACTGCCCGCAATGTTGGTTCAACCATCGTCCAGTGGTGGGGAAGGCGGATACTGGTGTCCAGAAAACGATGGTTCACACTGCTGATTTCGATGGCGATTGTTTCGCCCCCAAGCGTGGCTGATGCACGCGCAAATCCGGTCATGCTTTTTGTCATGGGTTCGTTTCCTGATGTTTGGTGATCTCTGGGTTGTGGTTATCAGTTCAAATACGGTCATAGAAAAAAAAGCGTTACTGTGAGCAAGGTCGCCTTGTTGTTGCACAAGGTGGTATCGTTAGCGACGTGTTTACAATACCATAGACAACAAGCGCAAAGGCAACATTCGCGTGTGCGCTGCCGCAATATGGCCGGGGCGCTTTGGCAGTTTGAAATGATACGCGTCGCCAATGTTGCCGCAGCGATTATGATTGCTTTGTCGTGTATCCACTGTGCATGTTTTTGAACGCTGTAACCGCTGCAGTTACCTTGTTTCATTTGCGGGTTAAATCATAGGGCGAAATAATTGTTGACAAATACGTCAATTCTATGATACGCTAATGATGGGCGTAGCAATATAGCCCGGTGGTTTTAAGCATGGACGCCAGCAGATGGTGATAGATTGTTGCGGCGCCGGCGCCAAAAAGAGTTTGGGTAAAGTGTTGACAGAATGTTATATTTGTGATAGACTTACTAAAAATCACGGAAATGAAGCGGCAAAAAAAGAGGGGTCGTTAGTGTAAATGAAGACCATTGTTGTGATAATATTCTACGATATGGATTCTGTTTTGCATGTTTAACGATAGACACTGATAGGAGTAGATGGCGCTTTGGGCTTCACGAAACCAAAAAAAGCAATAGGCTTGGATATCGGCTCACATGCGGTGAAAGCGGTGCTGATGTCGCGCGTCTCCGGTCGTCTTCGGGTCGACCAAGCGACATGCGCAATGGTAGATCGCAATGAACTGAATGCCGATCCTGTCCGGGCGCAAATTACGGCTGTGCGCAATGCACTGGAACCGCTTCCCATACTCCAAAGCCATATTGTGGCGGCGCTCACCGGTCAGACGGTGGTGGTGCGCTACCCCCGTTTAACGGATGTGGCCAAGGAGCAGCTGACCTCTGCCGTTGAGCGGGAAGCGCAAAGTAACATGCCCTACGATTTGTCGGAGGTGTTTTTGGATTGGGTCGTGCTTGAGGAGTATCAAGAAGATGAACGCCGCCAGCTCAAGGTGCTTCTTGTTGCCGCAAAACACGAAGAGATTCAAAACCGATTGCAGGTATTGCGTGGCGCCGATGTACAATGCGGCGCGTTGACGGTGGACTCGCTGGCACTTGCTGATGCGGCGGAAGCTTGTGACTTCCTGCGCGAAGGCGAGACAGTGGCCATCATTAACGTTGGGCTTACCTCGTCGAGCATTCACTTCATCAAAGACGGCGTTTCAAATTTCATTCGCGAGGTGGGCTGGGGCGGACGCGAAGTGATTCAGGCGGTGGCCAAAGGACGTCGCTGCCCCTATGAAGAAGCCATTGAAGCGGTTGAAAGCTTTGAATACAACACATCGGACACGGATGTTCCTGAAGCGCTGGAGGCGTTGGAGACGGAAATCGGAATTACCGATGACGATGACGTGCCCATGGCGGGCGATCCATTTGCTGACATGGGCAGCGGCGGCTCACTGTTGGATCCGCTGGACGACGAAATGGATGCCGCCAGCGGCAAGACACCGCCACCGGCGGCCATGACGCTTGAAAGGAAAACGCAGCGCATTGAAGATTTGGTGGCTGCTCCCCTCAACCGCATGGGTGTTGAGTTCCGGCGGTCCTTTGACTATTACGAACACCAGTTGTATGAACAGCCGGTCGACCGGATTATTCTTACCGGCGGCTTGGCAGATTTCCCGTTGGTTGCGGAGACCTTGAAAGACGAACTGGGATTCGGCGTTGTGGAGATTGCAAACCCGATGGAAAGTGCATTGCTGTTGGGCGAGGGCAACACACACGTTGAACTGGAGCAGCGACCCGCTCAGTTTATGGTGGCCGTGGGATTGGCTGCGCGCGGCATGGCGGATTTATGAGGATGACCAAGCATGATTAGAATAAATCTTCTACCGCAAGAATTAAGACCGATTACCCGGACGCCATTGCCCCACATTATAAGTTTGGCTGTTCTGGGCGCGGCCTTGTTTTTTATGTTTCAGGTGTACATGAGCCTACGTGGCGAACTGAGCGGCATCAATACGCAAGTGGCTCAACAGGAGGCGGCCTTGGAATTGCTGGCTGCCACGGTTGAGGAACATGAGGAACTGGAAGAGCGGAAGAAACAGCTCCAAGTCATGGTGGAAACCATCCAGGTGATTTTGGAGGACAGAACGGTTTGGTCGGAGCATCTGCATCAGCTTGCCACCCTGACACCGGAAAATATCTGGTATAAACGCATCCGACTCACATCGCGCCGGTTTACAGAGGAGCGGCCGCGGCAAGACCCGCGAACAGGTCAAACACGAATCGAGCGGGAAACGCACGAAAGGCTTGTGTTGGAATTGTCCGGCTATGCTGTTGATGATGAGACCGGCTTGAGCAGTACGGCCACGTTGGCAACCAATACGACTGTTGATCCCGATTTTGCGTCTCACTTCCAACTCTATACGTCTCGGATTATTGACACGGAGTTTGATGGCTATCCAGTGCGTGAATTCCTTTTTGAGTATATCGTTTCTTAGTGCGAACTAGGCTGCGGGACTGCCCATGGGCGGCGAACCCGCATAGGTGCGCGGCATTTGTCAGCGCGAGGTAATAGATGCCCATGATGGACATATTAAAAGGCAAGGTGACCCTGCAAGACTGGGCGTTCGTCGGCGTGGTGCTCGCTGTCACGGCGGTTTTGTTCGTGTCGTTCTATTTTTTGGCGTATACGCAACAACAGCATGCCATAGAAGAACAACGGGAATACTTGGACCAGGTTAGCCGGGAACTTGCGGCGGCCCGCGAGATTGATGACAATATTGCGGACCTGCGCGAGGAAGCCGAGGAGATGGACTATCTCGTGAACGTCTTTGAGGAGCGGTTGCCGGAGGAACGTGAAATCCCCTCCTTGCTCAGCCGGTTCGAGCGGCAAGCAGGTGAGTTGGGATTGCGCGTTCAGCTGGCGTCGCTGCCCACGCGCACGGCCGATAATATGGAGGTCATTCCCTACAGGGTCACTGCGAGGGGACGGTTCCATGACATTGTAACCTTCATCAACATGCTTGAGCGGGATGAACGGTACTTCAAAGTGTCTGACATAGACATCGGCGAAGAACGGGACCGCGTTTCTGAAGCGGTATTTGTCCTGAGTACGTTCAGGTTTGTGCAACGCGACACGGGGTCGAACAATGAATGAGCAGAATAAAAAACAAATCATCATTGCAGGTGTGCTGGGCGTTGTATTG
>SKQZ01000264.1 GCA_007118765.1 Candidatus Hydrogenedentota bacterium | reverse complement strand
GTCGTGAGCCTGTGAAGATTGCGCCAGAGCAGGTGTTTTGCGCAGGCCGCCGGCTGACAGCGTGTTAGTACACGTCGAAGTCGGCGGACAAGCAAAGTGCCTGATATGGTGTAAGATTCGCAGGCGCAACCCCGCCACGGCGGGGTGAAATATGCGGGTTAATACTGTGCCACGCCTTGGAAAAAGGTATACATGAACGTGCCGTCGTCGCTCTTCGACAGCGCAATAAGATCTTGTACGCCTTTGCGCCATACCTCCGGCGCCAGCAGTTCCCGTGCCAACACCTCGTCTTCGATGCCCTTCAGCATGCCGACGATGGTTTTATCCGCAAACCCGTCCATCATTTCCGGGTGACCGGGATCGCAATACACCGGCAATGGCGCGACCCGTATTTTCTTGGCATTGCTTGCTTTCAACAGCCCATACAGCCGCCGCCCGATGTGGCCGTCGCCGCTGGTTTGCAGCTGGAGCCGCTGCAGGCAACGCCAGGCGGCCAGCGCTTCCGCTGTTTCCGGGTAAAAGAATGCGGAGCCATGGTCGCCCTCTATGGCCGTGAGCGTGCCGCCGGGCTTGAGCAGCGCGGCCAATGCGCGCAGGGCGTCAAGGGGATGGGGCAGATGTTCGAGCACATAGCAGATGAACACATGATCGAAAGAAGCAGGCGCAAAGGGAAGCCGGTACAGGTCGGATTGCAGGAAACAGGCGCCCCGGCCAATGGCGGCCTGCGCCCGCAACAGCGATTCTCGGGCGATATCCACGGAAACCAGCGTAATGCCCGGGTTGCGTTCAAGCAAGAAACGCGTTTGCGCACCCACCCCGCATCCCGCTTCCAGCACCAATGTACCGGCGGGATAGGCAATTGCACCGTGCAACAGGTTTTGCAGCGTATCCGCCGAACCCACCAGTCGATCCAGTTCTTCGGGCGCATACCCATGCACGTATTTTACGGCTCTCTTTACCACACACATTCCGTTGGTTTGGGGCGATGTTTCCGATGGGCCACCGGTTAGTCGGCAAGCTGCTCGGTTAAAAACGCATCCATACCGGTCAAGGTATAGGCGCCTATAATGGCGCTGCGTTGCTCGTCCCAATGAAGGTTGCCGGTGAGCATCATGTTAAAGTCTTCTTGCAGCAACTCCTTCAGTTGTGGCTCGGCGAGTCCGGTGAGCAGAAAGTGAAGCGTTGGGCCGCTTTCCTGATCGGCGGCGATCTCCAAGTCTATTGCGGCTGTGTCGCCGTCAATCATGTTGGCGGCCAACCGGGCCACATGAATGCTCTCCATGATATTGATTGCCATGTCGGCCATGTCTTCCTGGCGCAGCGTGTTCCAGTCGTTGCCGGTGGCGGCAACGATGGCGCCCGTCAAGGCGAGAATGTCGCCGTTATGGTTGTCTATCACAAGTTCCAGCTGATTGTTCCCTTCAATGGTGGCGGACGCTTCCTGGGCGCGGGAAGGCCAGATTTGAAGCAATTCGCTTTCCACCTCGCCGGGGATGGGTATATACCCTTCGGCAACCAAGGCGCCGCGCTGATGCAGTTCCAAGCCGTTGCTCGTCCATTCGACTTGTGGCGCCTGCGCAAAGGGATTCGCTTCGTTGACCAACGTGGCAACAAGTGGGCCGCCCCGCTTTTCGTTGATAAACAAGGTAAGCCGGATGCGTCGGGCGATAATATCGCTACGGGCCAACAAGGCGACCTCGCGGGGGATAATGTGATGCAGCACTTCTTTCAGTTCAAACCTGTCGGCGGGCATGTCCACCGCATCGTCCGGGACAAAATCTATCAAATAGGGCGCAAGCAGTTCGGGTTTGAGAACCAACCGTATGCGCGTTTCAGTGGTGGCGAATTCCTCGTGGGATATTTCCGGCGCCAACCGCCAGCCCCAATGCGTTTCGGCCATGCGGAGGCCTGCCAGTCCGGCAATTACCACGCCCGCGAAAAGCACGCCCATAATCACCAAGACGATTATACATCCCTTTTTCATGTGTGTATCTCCCGTATTGTAAGCGTTGTGCGCTTGCTGTTTCTTTGCAATAGCGACATTGAATTGCTCCGAAGGCAAATATCCGTCACGGCATCATGCACGTTACGGTCAATGACTTTTATGCAGTATACTGGAACTTTTCATGCCATTCCAAGCATAACACGAATAAGACTGCGGATCGAACACAAGGAATGTGGACATGAGCGGACGGATGACTGCCGGAAGAAGTGGTGAGCGGTGTTGTGATGTGCGGATGGTGCTGCTGTTGCTGTGTATGGCGGGCCTTTGTATGCTGCCGATCACCCATGTTGCTGCAGACGAAACGGGAGTATCGTCTGATTTGGATCGGGCCAAGGCACTGGGCCGTCGCATGTATATGGCCGCCGATGAGCCTAGAACGGCGTTTAGCACTGCGCCATACCCACTGGAAAGATTGGCCGAACGCTACACATGGATGGTGTATGGCAAAGTGACCCATGTCAGTATTGACTTGGAACGCATCGAACAATATATCAGCGAAAAGCGTCTTGGCCCCATCTTTGTTGAGGCGACCGTGGAAGTATATCGGCAACACCCCGAAACGCCGGCATTTGACGTACTCGCCATCAGACAGCCAGGAAACCACTACATTCTCAGTATTACCCATGATCCGTCTGTGGTTGCCGGTCAGGAGTATTTTATCTTTTTTGACGAGGAAACGGAACACAGGGAAGGCGTGACGCACCGGCCATCGTATTTTTCCTATGTAAGAGAGAACCTTGCGTATTCCGTTCTTGAGGCGGATGACTTTTACAACTATTCCAACCGCATGACGGTAGACGATGCATGGGCCTATCTTGTCAACCAACGTGAACTGGCCAAAGGCAGAGGTGAACCGATTACAGATGACCAGATCATGGACATGGTTGTGAATGGCGACGAAAGCCTGTTGCTCTGTGCCCTCATTCTCATGAAACGAATGGACAAAACGCCCCATTTTACAGAGGCCATCATGAACCGTATTGAAGAAGACATTCGCAATAGACAGTTTTCTCCCACTGAAAGGCGTTCTTATCGAAATATGTTGTCTCTTGCAATGCAGGTGTTGCGCACAGATGTATCCGAGGATATCGCTGACAGATTGTATGCCCTTTATGAAGATAACCCACAGCGGATATTTCGAACCTTCGGTCGAGATGACTTTTTCCAGTCAGAAATATATAAGCACGTGATCAAGATGGTTATTGACGTAGGGGGGCCAAAACGGGACAGTAGGCTCCTGCAACTCGCCAGTGATATTGCCGAGGAGCGTTCTCTCAACGTGGGACGAAGTTTAATAACGATGGAAAGGCACGCCCAAGCAATACAGGATAAAGAAGCAGAAGCGTTTTACAACGTGTTGCATACCGCAATTGGTTCCTCTGAGATAAACTTGGAGACTATTGTACGAGATGCCGTTACGATTTCGCAGGAACAGCATATCCTGTTGCTGAAAGAGGGAAACAATGATATGCTGTGGTACGCATTCCTGTTGCTGGGCGCAAAAGAAGATGCTGCGCCCGTTGTGGATGCAGCCATGGCGCGGCTGGAACTACTTTGTACCGTGGGATTGCCGGGACCGGAGGCGCGTCGTGCGTTCCGCAACAAGGTGTTGGTCGAGGCCTTGGCGGCGTTGGAAGAACATGCCACGGAAGCGATTGCGGCGCGTATGTTTCACTTCTACGAAATCAACGCGCTGGGGATGTTTCAACAACCGCAGGACAGCGGTCAAGCGGATATTGACAAGGGCATGGCCCGGCTAATTGTGGCGGCGGGCGGTCCCAACCGGGACGAGCGTCTGAAAGCGCTGGTACGCAGTATCCGCGTGACAAGCGGCGAGAAGTCGGCGCCTGTCCTCGACAGTATTGAGGCGCATTTTGAGCGCAGGGGAGACCCGGAACTGCTGACAACATTTCAGGATTTGCGGGCCGCACAATAGCAATACCCTTACGATCCGTACCGCCGACGTGCAGCGCCGCAGCAAAACGCTCCATTTCATAGATGACTTTGTTTATTGTGCTGTGACACGCTACAATTTGTTTTGCTTGCGGGCGCAACAGAACGCTTAGCCATCGTCTTGCCCGTGTGACGGCCCGTTGCTGCAATGGTCTGGGTTACGAGTGATGCTTATGTGTCACGGCATCATGCACGGAAAACCGGAATCAGGTGAATACACATACTCCATACACATCATTGAAACTGCTTTTGAATCGGCGCCGGGCTGATATAGTGGTGGTGATGGCGGTGTTTTGTCTGGGATGTGTCCTCGGGGCGCACACCTACCATACGGCGCTTGCCGTACACGACAATCCGTTGGGAACGGTATTGAGCGAACTGGCGCCGGCGGTGCTGTTCGCTGCCGGACATGGCATGATTCGTCCGGAAGCGCTGGACGTGCCCGCGCTGGATGCCTTTCTGGCTGCGGAGACAAATGTCTTTGACATGGACGCGTTGCCGTCGGTGGTGTCGGGCAGCCATATTGTTGCCGACGCCGAAAGCGGGTTCTTCTTGCGCCATTGGCTGCTTATGTATGGCGTGGGCTGGTGCTGGCGCATAGTGGGCGTTACCCATGCATCCCTGTATTTTTTGTGCGCCTTCATGGTCGGCCTGACGGCGCTTGCCTTGTATTGCCTGTTTCGATTGGGTATGGGACGCATTCTTTCGGTCATGGGAACGCTATGGGTCATACTGCTGCCGCCTTTTCTCGCCATGGCGCCGATGTTGCACCATGTTGGCAAGATGCCTTTTATCGTGTTGAGCCTGGCCTTGGCAGGGTATCTCCTTAAACACCGCACTGCCCCGGAGCATTTGCTGCGATGTGGCGTTGCCTTTGGGGTGGTGATCGGCTTGGGCGTGGGGTTTCGTCAGGAAGTGGCCTGCTCATTGCCGGTGGCGTTTCTGGTGATGCTTACTGCGCCGATACAGGGGGGCTGGCGGCCTTTGTATCGCATGGCCGCCTGTGCGTTGACCTTCTGTGCGTTCCTGCTTCTGGCTCTGCCCGTGTTGATGGGCATGCGTGTAGATGGGGAGTATGATGTGGCTCATAGCCTGTTCCAGGGGACAAGCCGCAATGTGGAACAACACATGGGATTTGGCGATGGAGACTACGCATTGTTGCTGCATCCGGACGATGCCGAAACCCGTGCCATGATAAACGCCCATGCACGGATGCGCGGTTTTGATACGCCCATGGATGTCCGTTTGAGCAACTCCCATGATCGGGCCGGACGGCAGTTGTTTGTGCAGTGGGCACGCATGTTCCCGGCGGACATGGTCGCCCGTGTTCTGGCGGCCACGGGGGCCGTGACACGGCTTTCAGCCCTTTCGGATGCCGACAATGCTGCGCACGAAACCATGAGCACATCCAAATGGCTGGCCC
>SKQZ01000139.1 GCA_007118765.1 Candidatus Hydrogenedentota bacterium | reverse complement strand
TTTCATCAGGTTTCGTCGTGAGCCTGTGAAGATTGCGCCAGAACAGACGCTTTGCGCAGGCCGCCGGCTGACAGCGTGTTAGTACACGTCGAAGTCGGCGGGCAAGCAAAGTGCCTGATATAGTGTAAGATTCGCAGGCGCAACAGAAATCTTGTGAAATATGCGGGTTAGACACGTCGAATGCCTTGCAGGATGCCGCCATGACCGAAACACGTCTCGAATGGCTGATGCCGACGGAAGTGTCGGCTGCCTTGCAGCAGTGCCCCACCCTGTTGTTGCCTTTGGGCACAATTGAATGGCATGGCCTGCATAATGTGATGGGACTGGACGCCCTGAAGGCCCATGCTCTCTGTGTGCGCGCCGCACAACAAGGCCACGGCTTGGTGCACCCGCCGATTTACGGCGGCGTGGGCGGGCTGGAAGAGCCACACACCTTCATCATGGATCAGGAACTGCCGCCGGATGCGCCCCGCCTGCGCGGCTGGCTTGAACAATGGTGCCGCGAGGCGTATCGCAACGGCTTCCGCGCCCTTATCCTGCTCACGGGCCACTATGGGCCGGGACAACAACTGGCCGTGCGCGAGACGGCCGTGCGCATGTCGCAGACGCTGGGCATCCCCGTGTTGGGCACGGCGGAATATTTCCTTGCATTGGACAAAAAATACTACGGCGACCATGCCGCCTACTTTGAGACGTCGCTCATGATGCATCTGTTCCCGGAATCGGTGCAGCTTGATCGGCTGGGCGAGGCGCCCCACCAGGGGGTGGGCGGACGCGACCCCAAACGTCATGCCAATGCCGGGGCGGGCAGGGAATTATGCGACTGCATCATCTCGCGATTGGCAACCCTCGCCCGACGCATGCCCACGTGGGACGAAACAACCCGTACCGCCTTTGTCCGGGCCGAAGCGGAGATTGTGGCATTATGGCAACGACACGCCCGCGATGCCCGTGACGTTGTCGGTCTCTTCGCCGGTTGGGGCGCCGTGTATCAAGGCGCATTCGATGATTATTCGCGCGCACTGACGGAAGAGCGCTTTGATGATATTGCGGCGTTGGCCGCGGGATTATAAAAGAACCCTGTCGTATTTGGTTTCAATGAAGAAAGGGAACGACGTATGTACAGAAAAAACGTGTTCAACGGGATGATGATTGCCCTGTTGGCGGCATTGGGCGTGATGGCCTGTTCCGGCGAACAACCGGCGGACACAACCGAAACAACGCAAACAGATCCCGTGTTTACCATCGGCATGAGCCAATGTAATCTGGGCGAGCCGTGGCGAGTGCAAATGAATGATGATATTGCAACGGCGGCTGCAGCGCATCCCAACATCCGCGTTATCTTCCGAGACGCGCAAAACCAGACCACCGTGCAGCAGAATCATGTGCGGGAGTTTATTTCACAGGGCGTTGACGTGTTGCTTGTGAGCCCGCTCGAAGCAGCGCCCCTCACAGGACCTGTCGCCGAAGCATACGAACAGGGCATTCCCGTTATCGTGATTGACCGGCAGGTGGTGGGTGATCAATACACCATGTTCATCGGCCCGGACAATACGCGCATCGGCGAAGCCGCCGGACGCTGGGTGGCCGAACGGCTGGAGGGCGCGGGCAAGGTGGTGGAACTGATGGGCCTGATGACGAGCACGCCCGGGCAAGACCGGCACACGGGCTTCCGAAATGGTATTGAGGGAAGCGAGATTGAGGTGATCTTTGAAGCGGACATGCGCTGGCTGCAACCGAACGCGCAAAGCGAAATGGAATCCGCACTCACCCGCTTCCCGGAGATAGATTTGGTCTATGCGCACAACGACCCCGGCGCGTATGGCGCATATCTGGCGGCGCGGGCGGCCGGGCGCGAACAGGACATTATCTTTGTCGGCATTGACGGCCTGCCTCATGAAGGCATGGTCTATGTGGAACAGGGCATTCTCGATGTTTCGTTTGAATACCCCACCGGTGGCGCCGAGGCCATCGAATACGCGCTGAAAATCCTGGAAGGCGAGGAAGTGCCGAAAGAACTGACGTTGCCCTCCCGCTTCTATACCCGGGAGAATCTCGCGGCAGGCGGCGAGTGGCTCGAGTAAACACACAAAACAACAAAGGAACAAACCCATGCATGCAACCCCGTTCATAGCAATTTGCGCGATAGCGCTTGTCTTAACATCGGCAACAGCGGAAACGCCTTCAATAAAGATGGGGACGTTCCCCCAGGAAATGGCCCGACAGTACACCGAAGAAGACGGCCTGCCATCGAACAATGTGCTTGCGTTGCACAGTGATGACGAGGGACTTGTGGCTTTTACCGACGCCGGCCCGGCCCGGTATGCGGACGGTCGCTGGCAGGCACTGGAAGCAAAGGAACAACGCCGACCGGTGTTATTTCCGCAGGCCGACACATGGATATTGTCATGGACCTCTTCGAAAACCCTTGAAGAGGACGCGCTGCTAGTGCGGCAGGCGGCGGGCGATGACGATGCGCCGGTGGCATTGGCCACGGAGGCGGGACTGTTTCTGCGCAACGACCGCGGCGCCTACAAGAAAGCCGAAGTGCTGGATGGGTTGGGACGTCAATGGGCAGTGGAAGATGTGCGCGGCGTGACCGTGGACGCCAAGGGCCGGCTGTGGTTCGCTACGCTGGCGGGTGCGGCATGTCAAAATGAGACCGGCTGGAACTTTTACACAGGTCAAGAAGGGCTGCCCTACAACGATTTCACCTGCATGGGTGCGGGCGGCGATGGTTCGGTTTGGTTTGGCACGGAGATGGGCGCCATCCGATACAACGACGGTCAATGGCGTTATCGTCAGGGCCGCCGCTGGTTGCCCGATGACGCCGTGCGCGATATGATTGTCAACAAAGACGGCAGCGCCTGGTTCGCTACGGAAGCGGGCGTGGGTTGGATAGGCTACCGGGAAATGACGCTTGCCGAAAAGGCCGCCTTTTATGAAGATGAGATGGAACGGTATATTCGGCGCACCCCTTATGGATATGTTTCGGAGGTGCGCTTGGGCGCGCCGGGCGACAAAACCCACATTATCTATACCGACAGCGACAACGACGGACTATGGACCGCCATGTATGGCGCGGGCGTATGCTTCGCTTACGCCGCCACCGGCGACCCCATGGCCAAAGACCGTGCCGAGCGCGCATTTGAAGCGTTGCGATTCTTGCAAACCGTTACGCAAACAGGCGAAATCCGTCCGCCCAAAGGATACGTGGCGCGCACCATCCTGCCCACGGACGGCCCCGACCCCAATGAAGGACGCATCCCACACGACACGCGGCACCGAGAACAAAACGACTCGCTCTGGAAGGTGTATGAACCCCGCTGGCCCACCAGTGGCGACGGTAAATGGTATTGGAAAAGCGACACCAGTTCCGACGAGTTGGACGGGCATTATTTCTTTTATCCGGCCTATTACGATTATGTGGCCGAGACGGAAGAAGAGAAGGAACGGGTGCGCGAGGTGGTGCGCGACCTCACAGACCATCTCATTGAGCATGAGTTCAATCTTATGGAGTTCGACGGTACGCCCACGCGCTGGGGCGTGTATGAGCCCGACAAGTTAAACAACGACAAGAATTGGTGGTGTGAACGCGGCTTGAAATCGCTGAGCATGTTGTCTTATCTGGCTGTGGCCGAACACATCACCGGCGATCCCAAGTACGGCGAAGTCAGTCGCGAACTGATGGACAAACACTTTTTCCATACCAATGCCATGCAGTACAAAACCCATTTCGGGCCCGGCTCCGGCAACCAGTCCGACGACGAAATGGCCTTTATGTGCTACTACAATCTGCTGAAATACTCACAAGATGAACATTTGCGGGACTTGATGCTCTATTCGTTCTACTCCGCATGGGTAAACGAACAACCGGAACAAAACCCGCTGTTTAATTTTATGTACGCCGTGTTCGGTGTGGGCGCCGAACACACCAACCCATGGGGCACACACGATATATCGCCCTGGGACGGCTGGCTTGAAGACGCAATGGAAACGTTGCTCGAGTTTCCCCTTGACCGTGTCAGCTGGGGACACCGCAACAGCCATCGCCTTGACTTGTTGCGCCTGCCGCCACAGCAGTCGTCCATGCCCTATGAGCCGCACCGGCCCAATCGCGGCTATCGCGTAAACGGCAAGACACTGCCCGTATCGGAGCGTTTCTTTCATCATTGGAATACCGACCCATGGACGCTCGATTACGGCGGAAACGGCAGTACGCTTGGCAGCGGAACCGTTTTTCTCCTGCCTTATTATATGGGCCTCTATCACGGGTTCATTGAAGAATAAACGACGCCGACACAAATGCCGCCGATACCATATCCCATGTGTATCGGCGGCATCTTATGTCGGGCATGCTGACCCGGGTTAAACGTCCACGGCCGCTTTGTATTCCGGCGTTGTGGCATCCGCCGGGTATGCTTCGAGCCCCATTTCGCTTTTGTCGAGTCCCAAGTATTCTTCTTCCGGGGTTACGCGCAACCCAAGGATGGCTTTTGTGATGCCCCAGAAGAGGAAAGACGCCGTCAACGTGAATGCACCAACCGCTGCAACGCCCACGCCCTGCACCAATAATTGTTTGCCGCCGCCTCCGTAAAACAAGCCGGTTTCCGTATTGAACAGACCCACCGCCAGTGTGCCCCAAATACCGTTGACGAGATGCACTGAAATGGCGCCCACCGGATCATCCACGCGCAGTTTGTCGAAAATGATGACCGACTCCACAACCAATACACCCGCCACCAAACCGATAAGGACACTGCCCTCTATCGAGACCCCGTCGCAGGGCGCGGTAATCGCCACCAGCCCCGCCAGACATCCGTTGATGATCATGCTGAGATCCGGTGTGCCGAGCCGTGCCCATGAATACGTGGTGGCGGCGGCAATGCCCGCGGCGGCCGCCATCGCCGTCGTAACGGCAATGTGTGCAATGGCCGCGCCGTCCGCTTCCATGGTGCTGCCGGGGTTAAAACCGAACCAACCCAGCCATAACACCAACCCGCCCAATGTGGCCAGTGCGATGTTGTGTCCGGGAATGGCATTCGCCGTGCCGTCCTTCCGATACTTGCCGATACGGGGCCCAAGCATAATGGCGCCCACAAGCGCAGCCCAGCCGCCCACACTGTGAACCACGGTGGAACCGGCAAAGTCCAAGAAGCCCACACCCATAAAATCTTCAAGCCAGCCGCCGCCCCAAATCCAATGGCCGGTAATGGGATACATCACTGCCACCAGAAACGCGGCGAACAAAATGTAGGCCTGGAACTTGATGCGTTCGGCCACGGCGCCGGAAACAATGGTGGCGGCCGTCGCGGCAAATACAAGTTGGAAAAAGAACTTGGCCTCCAGCGGAACCCCGGTCCAACTGATGGCCGAATACACACCCGAATAGGCCTCGTCAATCAGCGGACTGTTGTCAGCGCCACGCAGAAAGAAGCCCGCCAACCCTAGGAATGCGTTGCCATCGCCGAACATCAGGGCAAACCCCGTCGCCCAGAACGTAAGCGAGGCAATGGCAAACACAATAAAATTCTTGGCGAGAATGTTGACCGCGTTCTTGCCCCGACAAAACCCCGTCTCCACCAGAGCGAATCCGGCGTTCATGAAAAACACCAGAAACCCGGCTATCATAACCCACAGCGTATCAAGCATGACTTTGTGTTCCAACAATGTGTCGGCGACGGCAATATCGTCGGCACCGGCGGTAAAGCTCACCAGCAACACTACCACCGACAACAACACAGCGGAACGAATCGCGGAGGCCCGGTAAACGGCATACGTTGACTTCATGACAGAATTTCTCCTTCTATTAAGAACTACTCATACTTGTTCGTCTTCTGTGAGCGATGCGCAACGACACAACACGGTGAACACTATCGGCTACAGTGAAGAGCGCTGCCCGCAACCCTGGGTTGCTTCAGGACACACAACACAAGACGTATTGCAGGAATGCTATGCGGCACGGTGTCCGCATAAAGACCAATCCGTTCGTAGCGGTAGTAAAGCATGGGGCATGCCAACAAGTTATTCCGGGCACGTTTGGCCTCATTTCCCATGGCGCATTCTTAACAGAATGCTGCAATACAAGGAGATAAGTTTTGTATTTTTGCAAAGTGCGGGCGGGTGCGATGTGGTGAGATGAGAAACGAGAGGGGTGTATTTCCTACCCGGCGGTACGTATGATGCATTAGACGTACGACTTGGTAGCGTAAGGCGGTCAGCAGTGCGCTATGACCAAAACCCTCTTTCCCCTATATGCTGCCGTGTCGCTTCACCCCCGCCTTTGGAGGTGGTTGCCCGGGCTGCCGCTTTGGATTAGAGGCGGTCTTTTCGGGACAGCGCCACCAGCTTGAGCGCCGCCGCGACCGTTTTCAACACGCGCAATGGGCCTTCAGAGGCAACCGCTGCAAACGTGGCCCGGAGCAGCGCATGTTTTTGTGGGGAGTAGGGATACCAATAGGGCTCCAGCATGCCGCTGTTGCGGTCTATCAAGATAGACTTGATGTTGGAAAAGGCATGCAGCCCCTCTTCGCCTTTGTAACGACCAAAGCCGCTGTCTTTCAAGCCGCCAAACGGCAATGCGGGACTCGCCTGCGTGGCAAGGACATTGTTGATGGAGACATTGCCCGTATAAAGTTTTCGTGCCACCCGCACCGCACGCCCCACATCTGCGGACCATACGCTTGCGGACAGACCAAAGGGCGAGTCGTTGGCAAGGCGAACAGCCTCTTCTTCATCGGCAAAAGGCGTTACCGTCACAATAGGCCCAAAGGTCTCTTCCCGTTGTATGGGCATGTCCGGCGTAACATCGGCAACAATGGTGGGCGGGAATACATGGGAATCGGGCTGCCGTCTTCCGCCGGTTACTATGCGGGCGCCTTGTTTTACCGACGCTTCGAGTTGCTCCTCAATCTCGCGAATCTGAAATTCCGCGGTCATGCATCCCATGGTCAACGCCTTTTCGTCCGCCTGCCCTTCGGGATGCTCCAGCGTCACAATGCGGCGGGCTTTCTCCGTCAACATATCCAGAAAGGACTCGTAGATGGCTCCATGCACGTAGATGCGTTCCACAGATGTACACGTCTGGCCGCTGTTGACAAAGCCGCCCCATAACGCGCCATTCACGGCCCGCTCCATGTTTACGTCATCGAACACAATCATGGGGTCTTTGCCGCCCAGCTCCAGTTCCACAGGGATCAATAACTCCGCGGCGCGGGCCATAATCTTACGCCCCACGGAAACGCTGCCGGTAAAGAAAATCTTGGCGGGTTTCTTGTCTATGAGCAGGTCGGCCGTGCGTCGGCTGGCATAGGCCATTTGCAACGCGCCGGGCATAAAGCCGCTCTTCTCAACCATGTCCTCAACGACGCCTTTGAGCGGGGTTTGCTTGGACGGCTTCAGGATCACGGGATTTCCGGCCACAAAAGCGCACACGAACGGCAGTATTGCCAAGTTAAACGGATAATTCCACGGGGAGATAATGAGCACCGGC
Organism: Candidatus Hydrogenedentota bacterium; assembly: GCA_007118765.1. GTDB lineage: Bacteria > Hydrogenedentota > Hydrogenedentia > Hydrogenedentales > CAITNO01 > SLFT01. The sequence goes on along the minus strand of SKQZ01000139.1, from coordinate 9,957 downwards.
CCCATCGGCTCGTAAACAATCCGCGATCTTTTCCCGAACAGCATTAACGGCGTGGGCACCTGCTTGTCGGCCAAAATGCGCTCGGCATTTTTATCGTAGTAATCAATCGTGTCAACGACAGGGAACAACTCGGTAATTAGGGCGTCGGTCAGACTCTTGCCTGTTTCCTCAACAATACGCCATGCCACCGTTTCCTGATGTTCCAGCAGATACCGCTTGAGTTTGAGCAATTCGTCCAACCGTTGGCGCACAGTCATGCCCCGCAATGTTTCATACGCCTGCGTTGCGCGTTCAAACAGCGCATCCACTGCGGCCGCCGTGGGTTCTTCCACCTGATACAGCGTTTCATGGGTGCGCGGATTTTTGACTTCAATCACCGGTGTCGGCGTATCGGTTGTCTGCTGTGTCATGGACATCTCCTCGCCGGCTTGTTGCAGTCGGATGTTGTACTCTTCTACTCATCCAAGGTGAACGCATTTTCGTAATGCTTTATTCGCACCCGTTTATTGGCCTCCATGACCACGCCCATCACATCAAATCGGTAATAGAGGTTTGGCTTCCCAAACCGCGCAACATATCGACGTGCCGCCGCGCGCAAATGTTGCCGTTTGGTATAGCGCACGGTTTCTTCCGGAGCGCTGATGTTTTCGTCCGTGCGCGACCGCACTTCCACAAATACCACGGTATCCCGCTTTTGCGCCACAATATCCAGTTCAAACCGGTCCAGCCGCAGATTGCGGTGCAGGATTCTGTAGCCGCGCCGGCGCAGATATCGCGCGGCCATCGCTTCCGCCCGCTGCCACGCGGGCCGTCTGTCACGAAAGGGCCACATGCTCTTCGGATGCAGGGGTGGTTTCCTGCGGTCTGTCTGTGCGTGCAAACAATCGTATCTCGCCAAAAGCGTCGTGTTGATGGGCGCGGATGCGATACATGCGACACAACTCAAGAATCGCCAATAAACAACACACCCTTTCGAGGGTGTTGGTGCATTCCTTGTCCAAGTCGGACCATGTTACGCTTTCCTCTGCTTCAAGCAGCAACTCAATGTGCGCTATCTTCTCGTCCACCGAGGCGCTTTCCAGGAAAATGCTGTGGGACATATCGCCCATGAGGAATCGCAGCATTGACCGCACCGATTTGGTGAGGTCATATAAGCTGACCTCCAGAATCTCCTCCCCGTCCTCGTCATCACCCTGTTCATACACCGGTTTTACGCGTCGCCCGAACATATCCGCCTGTTGTTGTTCGCGGTCGCCCAATAACACGGCCAGATCACGAAACTTTCGATACTCCAACAACTTCACCACCAATTCCATGCGCGGGTCTTCTTCTTCGATTTCTTCCTCTTCCTCCGTCTCCACCTCCATGGGCAGAATCATCCGCGACTTAATCTGGATAAGCGTGGCCGCCAAAATAAGGAAATCGCCTGCCACGTCAATTTGTTCCACCCGCAACAAATCCAGAAACTGCAGGTATTGCTCTGTTACCTGCACGATGGGAATATCAAAAATGTCAATTTCCTGCTCTTTAATCAGGTACAACAGCACCTCAAAGGGGCCTTCGAATTCGTCCAGATTCAGGCGCAACGCCTCCATAGTCAGCGCATTGGGCGGTGTTTCTGACGACGTATTGTTCACAGATTCGGACATGAGAACTACACCCTTTTATGGCATCATGTTTCGTGTTGTGAATAAAGACCTACGGTCGGACGTATCCTACCCGCACAACGACTATAAACGCAAACTTTGCGGCCGGTATACGCGACGGGAACGGGCTGTTTCGGGAACTATTCCCGGGTTTCTTGAATAAATACAGTACGGTCATCTGGCGTCGTGTCGTCGGGAGTACGCGGCAAAGATGCGATCCATCATCGAAAGCGGGTACAATGGAAGACGTGTATTAAAGTGTTCCGCGCTGCACGGCGTTGTTGTGAGCAGGGCGCCCGCTTGGACCGCACCCGTCACAGCACGACCTGTCAGGCCGACACCCGCCCGGAATACCGGGAGTTGGGGTTGCATGCAGCGCCCGTGTGTTACCGATAAAGAGGACACGTTTCATGAGACAATATGGTTTGTATATTGCGGCGGTTGTTGCGCTGTGTGCGTTGAGCATGCCTGCATTCAGCGCGAGCACCACAACGCCGTGGGATTTCCGCCCCGTGGTGATAGACGGCGACTTTACCGAAGCACGCACCGCCCACCAAATTGCGGAGCCGGATAAAGGGCATATTGGCTACCACCATGCGCGCCCCGAAGCGCCCGCGCTCTGGTTCCGCTTCGACGGCGACTATGGCGACCGCATCACCTTGCGCCTTGGCGTACCCGCACTGGACCGGTATCGCCTGCTGCGTCCCGCCATCGCCGTACTCGGCCAGGGACTGCCTCCCATTGAGGACATGGTTCCCTTTGAAATACCCGAAGGTTACGGCGGCAAGGTATATCACGCCGCCGACCTTGACGTAGCCCGCCATGAAGAGAATTACAGCGGCGCCATCAGTTGGCGATTTGAAACTATTGAACACACCCTGAACGCATCCGGCCGCATTTATCTGGTCGGTTTCATTCCGATTCCCGACGACCCCGACGCGAATTACGACCCCGAGGCGCTGGACGGAAAATTCTGGATGTCCGTGGGGCATCGCGTAAACTTTCAATTGCGCGATCTGGCGCGCACTTACAGGCGCACCGCCGCCATCCGCGCCTTTTTTGAAGATGCCGTCACCCAAAGCAACCTCTACCGTACCGGCATTATGGCGCTCCTCATTGCCTTAATCGCCATGATGATCGCTGCGGCATGACCAGTTCCCCGTCTGCCGACGGGCAACGACCAAGCATCCCTCATGACCCGTGTATTACTCATAGGCCTTGACGGCGCAGACCCCCGACTCACTGCGCGCTGGATGGATGACGGGCGTCTGCCTGCCATGCGGGCTTTGGCGGCACGCGGTGTTTTTGCACCGTTGCGCGGGGTCACGCCGCCGGTCACCTATCCCGCATGGACCACGTGTGTCACCGGCGTGAATCCCGGACGACACGGCATTGTGGATTTTACCGAAATGCCGCCGGGACAATATGCCATCCGTTTTTTGAACAGCGCCGACCGAAAAGCGCCGGCCCTTTGGGACATCTTGTCTGAAGACGATAAACGGGTGTGTGTGTTGGGCGTGCCGGGCGCGTATCCCCCGGAACCGGTAAACGGGATTTTTGTGTCCGGTTTCGATTCACCCGTATCCGAGGCCATTGACCGGTCCCATGTATACCCCAAGACAGCATGGTCACGGGTGGCCGGATGGCGGTTTGCGCCGTTTCAGGAACACCGCATCACGCCCGGCTGGCATGCCAACGCCGTGGAGGCGCTCGAACAGACCATTCAAGAAAAGACACGCATCGCCTGCCGGTTGCTGCAAGAGGAATCATGGGACTTTTTCATGCTTGTTTTCGGGGAGGCGGACACCGTTTCACATCATTGCTGGCCACTGGAAGACGAACACTCGCCCCGCAGAACCGATGCCATGACCGGACCGCCCCATCCCATACGACGTATCTATGAACAACTGGACGCCGCTGTCGGCGCCTTGCTGGCCGCCGCCGACGAAGATACACTGGTGCTGATTGTGTCCGACCACGGCTTTGGCGGGGCGGGCATTGAAGCGGTGCATCTCAACAATTACCTTGCCGAGCAAGGCTGGTTGCGGTATGGCCGTGCCGTCGGAACGCCATTGAAGACGCTTGCCTTGCGCTGCTTGCCTGCACGAGGCAGAGGGGCGCTGTTTCGCCTGTTTCGGAGCGCGGCAACCCGCGCGGAAAGTCGTGCCCGATTCGGCGGCATTGATTGGCAGCATACCCGCGCATGGTCTGATGAGTTGGACTATTTCCCCGCGGTACGAATGAATCTTGCCGGTCGCGAACCACAGGGCGTGGTGCCTGCCTCGGAGTACCGCCATACGGTGGAGCAGCTGTGCGCAACACTCGAGTCTTTTGCGCCGGTGGCGCGTGCCCGGCCACGGGACGCGGTCTACACCGGCCCATGGACAACACGTGCGCCCGACATCATTGTCGATCTTCATTGGAAACAGGGCTATCGTTATTCCTGTACCCGCGCCCGCGGCGGTCCCGCCGTGGAGACGCTGCACCCCAAAAACTGGTATGGCGGCAAGGAGCAGGGCAACAGCGGCGTTCACCGCAACCCGGCCCTGCTGATTACGAATCATCCCATCATCTCCGATGCGCCCGCCCTGCAGGATATCGCGCCGACGATATTGCATTGCCTCGGCGTTCCCCTCCCGCCCATGGACGGCGCACCCTTGTTTGCCCGCGACGATGCCGTCCTTCACCGTGACAACAAGGATTGGACGCCGCCGCCGCAAAAAGCATACACGGAGGAAGAGGCGGCCATTCTGGAACAACGCATGCGCAGTTTGGGATATTTTGAATAACCTTCTTAATCCCGTCATATCCCCACGGCAACATACAATGCCATAGCGTTAACCCGGATATTTCACCAGGTTTCGTCGTGAGCCTGTGAAGATTGCGCCAGAGCAGGTGCTTTGCGCAGGCCGCCGGCTGACAGCGTGTTAGTACACGTCGAAGTCGGTGGGCAAGCAAAGTGCCCGATATGGTGTAAGATTCGCAGGCGCAACAGAAACCTTGTTAAATATGCGGGTTAAGATTCCTTGCATTTTTGCTTCCGTGCATTGGATAATAGCAAAGGAAAATCGTCATGGTGCGAGAGGAGACTGAATGACTTCCTTCAATGCAAAAGAAGGGCATACAGATCACAGGGTGCTCATCAGACAATGCGAGGAGTATGATGAGCACACCATTGCCGCCATAATAAAAGAGGGCATGGAAACGCTTGGTTATCGTCCTGAAGGCAACATTTTTGTCAAGCCCAATGTCGTGTATGCCAGCAAGAATCCGGCCCATGGCGTCACCACATGGACGCACCCCTCCGTGGTGGGCGCGACACTGACCACCTTGGCGGCCACGCCGAACGCACTCCGGGTGGATTTGGGCGAGAACATGGGCATCGGCTTCCCCACACGCATGTGCTTCAAATATGCGGGGTATTATGATGCGATCAGCAAGGCCCGAAAGCAGGCGCCACGCCCTGTCGGCGTTTTTTGTATTGATGAGGTGTTGCGCGATGAAGTGTTTGTAGGCGGCAAGGTGCATCATACATTGCGGGTGGCCCGTCCCATGGCGCGTGCAGACAGCATGGTGTACCTGCCTAAACTGAAATGCCATTGCGTCACCACCATCACCGGCGCGGTCAAACTGAACATCGGCATCTGCTCGGACGACGAGCGCGCCATTCGGCATGATTTCCTGCTCAACGAAAAGATCGTGGACTTGCTTGTGCCCGGCTATCCCGATTTCATTGTGATGGACGCCATAGACATTGGCGTGGGCAACGAACTAACCCCGTCGCCGCGGAAACTGGGGTTGCTCATCATGGGCCGCAATCCGCTGGCCGTGGATTTCGTCGGAGCGCGTCTGCTCGGCTACAACCCTGACGATGTGCCCTACCTGAAATGCGCCGTTGAGCGCGGCTACAAACCGGTGTCGCTTGAGAACGTCACATTGCTCGGAGACATTACCACCGTTGCCGGGCTCGACAAACATGCGGAACGGGTCATGCCCTATGACGACACCTTTTATCGCTGGCAGGACATCAACAAGGAATTCGCCCGTCTCGAATCCCCCCTGCGTTTCGTGTGGGGGCCGTCGCGTATGGAAAACAAGGACAAATGCCTGACCGGCTGCGTCATGGGGCTCAAGACCTTCCTGAGCATCCTGGAATGTGACGCGGGCAGCGAGGCCTTCAAACACGCCAACCCCGCCGTGTTCGTCATTGGACGCCCTGAAGAACCCATTGACGCCGGAGGCAATGACGTGTTTATCCTGGGTAGTTGTTCCGATGCGTCCATCATCAATGCGCGCAAAGTCATCCGCATTGATAAGTGCTTTACCACCGCCTCTGACATGACCATCACCATTGGCAACAAATTGAATATCCCGACGCCCATACACAACCCCAAACTGCTCCTGCCCCTCTTGTACTACATGACCCGGGCGGCCATGAAAAAGACCGTTTCAGGACGCTATCTGCAAGACGCCATCCATTTCTTCAAGAAGTCATTCATACGCAAAGTATGAGGATGTCGACAATAATTTCGGACCGGACGGACAACGCCTGTAAGACACACACAGTAACACGCGGCGTCACTCGCCCGGAAAACCGGATTCATCGCCCCAACTGCGCGTCTCAACGTGCGAGGCGTGGGTCAGGTTCGAGAAGAACAGACCCTCGTTCTCATGGCGAAACGCGGCAAGCGCGTCAAAGGCGGCGCGCCGTTCATCGGCGGATACCGTACCGTCGGCAAACAAGGCGGCCAGTTCCGCGGCCATGCGCGCATGTTCGAACCCGCAGCGCAGGAAGTCCACACGCGCCCCATACGCCTCGTCCGCGTCCGCCACGGCTTCTTCCGCGTCTGCAAGAATGGCATCAGCCCGGGCAAAACTCTCCGGCGGGAACAACGCATGCGCCGCCCGGGCATAGCGGTGCAGGCGACTGGCGCCGTATCGGGAAAAGGTGTCGCCGCCGTCAAGCGAATTGACCGTGGTATGCGTTTCCCAAAACTCGAAGTAAGCGCGCACATGATCCGCTGCCGGTCCGAACGCCTCGTAATACTCGGTGAGCAGCGTTTCCACCGTGGCGCGGGGACGGGTGTGCAGTCGCGCCAACAAGTAGAGCATGGGGCCCTGCGTGGCCCATTGTCCTTTGAGTGAATCAAAATCGGTGGCCACCGCGCCGTTTTGCTCCACGAACTGGAACATGTCGGCGAACTGTCGGGTGAACAGATGGGGCATGACATAGCCGTCATGAAAATAGTTGGGCCGGTAGGACATGGACGCGCCGGTAGCCTGCCAACCCAGCCACTGTTCTTTTACCCATTCCTGTTCTTGGATGGGACGGGGAAACCAAAACCCGCCCCAAGGCACAAAATCCAAGTGCATGGCGGCGGGCAGTTCCACGGGCGCCGCAGGCGCCACAAAGTAGTTGAAATACACGTAGGCCGTGGTGACAACATCCGGCGCAACGGCAACAGCACGGTCGTGCATGATTTTCCAGAACCGAAGATACCGGTCGCTCGCATTGCGCGGATTGTAGGTGCCGCGCATGCTTGAAGTCATGGCTGCCAATGTCTCTTCAGACGGTTGCGGCGCATCCCATGATTTGCACACCTCGCACAGACAGCGTCCCCGGCTGTCGGCCTCGGGCAACGACATGGTGGGCGTGCGGTCCGGTGAGGCCTCCAGCCGTTCTTGCCACAATGCAAACACTTTGTCGTGGAGGCCGGGATTGGATACGCACATGGACACGCGATCAGTGCGCTGTCCGACCCGAGGCCCACGCTTGCCATCCTCGCGCTCTTGAAACCACTCCGGGTGATCTTCACCGTACTGCTCCCACCAACCGCCAAACACATGCCCGAAGCCGGGTCGGCGGCTTTGGTCCATGCGATGGCGTCGTAAAAACACATCCTGGGCATCACGATACGCCGCCAACCCTTCTTCCGTAAACCCGATGGCCGGGTTGTTGTCGCGAAAACCGCCGCGCAGCCGTTGCCATTGGAATCGCGGGGCGATGGTACGATCTTCCGGCTGCACCACCAACATATCCGTGCGCGGCACATAAGTGCCCAATTCGCCGGGCCAAAGCCACCGTACCCCCAATTCACGGTCGAGAAAGTCATACACGCCCCACAATACGCCGCTGTGATCGTGATTTTGGCGCAACGGATCGCCGGGCCCGTCGGCAGCGCTGATGAACAAGGCTTGGTCGGTTTGCTGCACAACAAACGCTGCCGGAGCGAGCGCCTCCACATCAATTCCCGCGCCTGCAGCCGCTTCGGTGGCGCCTACATATATGCGACGGGACGGCGATGCGGGTGTTTCCGATTCCGTGGTCATCGGCAGGGCAACGCCCGTGGCCTGCTCCACATGCCAAATAAGTTCTTCCGCTGCATAAGCGGCAATGGGATAGGAGTCCTCCGGCACCACCACCACGGCCTGTGCCTCGCCGTCGGTGACCACGGGGAACCCGTCACCGTACATCACGCCGCATACCCCCAGCAATACCGCTCCAATAACTGTCATGCGCCAATCACAATGTCTCATCATGCTGTCTCCAAAACTGGTTGTGGTTTCTGCTTGATTCTCATGCTAGAGGAAGCCGTGACATCGTGTCAAACAACGGCAAGCGACACCAATTGGACGCGGCCCGGTGAAAATAAGTACACTGCATCCACAACAACTGTGAGGCAACAAACAAGAAGCAGTACCCGGAATCGTCACATGACCCTAAGAATTGCCATGGTGGGCGCCTGCCCCTACCCCGCACCGCAGGGAAGCCAGGTGTTTATGCGCAACACGGCGCTATGCCTGCAAAACGCCGGCCATGACGTGCATTTGGTGGTTTATGGATACGGCATGGGCCCGGACCACAGCGGTCTTCGGGTACATCGTGCGGCACGGGTTCCCTTTGCCACAAAAACGGCGCCCGGCCCTTCCGTTGCCAAGCCTTTTCAGGACATCACGCTTACGGTGGCATTGCGGCGGGTAATCGAAAAGCACCATATACAATTGGTGTGTGCCCACAATTACGAGGCCCTGTTGGCGGCGCTGCTGACACGGAAACGGCCAATCCTTTATTTTGCGCATAACGCCATGTCGGATGAATTGCCCTACTTCTTTTATAACCTGCGGGTCAGCGAAGAAATCGGCCGGTTTCTGGACAGGACATTCCCACGCCGCGCCGATGCGGTGGTGGCGCCGCACCGGCGTCTTGCGGGACATCTGGTGGTGCGCGGATGCGAGCAGGCGCAAGTGGCCGTGGTGCCGCCGCCCATAGACGCTCATCATTTTGAGCCTGCCGAAGTGGATGCATCCGCCCTGCCGCCAATCATCTACACGGGGAATCTGGACGCCTATCAGAACCTGCCGCTGCTCTTCGACGCCATGAAACTGGTGCGCAACAAGAAACCGGCGGCGCGCCTGATTATCGGCACGGCCGCCAAGGCAAAACATCTGGACGCAACAATCACGCCCATTATGGGGTTTGATGCCTTGAATCGTTTTCTGGCGCAGGACGCCGTGTTTGCCGCGCCGCGGGTCTCGTGGTCCGGCTACCCCATCAAAATGCTCAACGCCATGGCGGCGGGCAAGGCGGTGGTTGCGTGTGAAAGTGCCGCCTATCCCATTGTGCATGAGGAAACCGGACTGATCGTGCCCGATAATGACGTCCACGCCTATGCCGCGGCATTGTTGCGTCTTATTGAAGAGCCCGGTCTGCGTGCAACCCTCGGCGCAAAGGCCCGTGAAACCATTCTTGAAAAACATCAGCCCGCCATCGTGGCGCCCCAACTTGAAGCCATTGCACTCGCGGCCTACGACCGATACAAAACAACCGCATAAGGCCCTCCCCAAAAAGACCGCTAGTCAGAAAAATACGCAATGTGCGCCGATTGTTTCTTGTGCGCCATTCAGTTCTGTTATGCTCTTTAGCGCATATTATCGCAACATCGAATCATTGACAAGCGCCTTGGGCGCAGGTTGGCTGCATGCTGTCACGGTCAATTGCGGCACGTAGTACAAAGCCTTGCCGGGCAGTGTGCATACCCGGACATGAGGAAACAGGTATGATGATGACTTCAGACCGCAACGTACTGTTGTATCTTTTTATCGCAACGGCTGTCTGTTTTGCGCCGTCCGCATTCGGCACGGACAATGAGGTTACGCGCCCGTCCTTTGTAGAGGACGGCGTATTGAATGTGGACGCCGCCGTGGCTCATTTTGAAGATTTGTATCGGTCGAGCAGCAGCGTGGCGGAGATGGAAATGACGGTGGTGCGCCCCCGCCGCACGCATACCATGGGCATGCGTGCATGGACAGA
>SKQZ01000136.1 GCA_007118765.1 Candidatus Hydrogenedentota bacterium | reverse complement strand
CGAATACGAGACGTTCATCGCCATCATTGACACGCAATTACGCCCGGCCCTGCTGCTTGTCACAGATGAATTGGACGACGTGTTCACCGGTCTGCGCGAATATACGGCTGACGCGGCCAGGCAAATCGGGCGCGACATCAAATGGCGGCTGACGCCCGATATCCTGTCGGAACCAACGTTTCGACAATTGCACGAAGAGGTGGTGATGCCCGCCGTGCATACCACGCGCACACTCATCCGTACCTGTGAGACGTTGCTTGAAAATCTTATCGCCATCAAGCCGCTTGATCCAGAAGACGAATCGCCCGTGCAAATGGAAATTATGGAGCTAACGGCGGCCATACGCCGGTTGCACCAGATTGCGGACACGTTGGCCGAATGCACCGGCGACACGCTGCACGAAAACACCGTGCGCTGGATTGAAATAGACGCCAAGTTTGAAAGCCACGTGCGCGCCGTTCGGTGTCCGCTGGCCGTGGGCGAACCCCTGGCCGAATGGGTGTATACAAACCTGGACACCGTCGTACTGACGTCGGCCACGCTGGCAGTGCGGCGCGAGTTTGCGTATTTTAACAACCGCGTTGGCCTCAACCTGATCAACGAAGACCGGGTCAGCGAACTATTGTTGGATTCGCCTTTTGATTATGCGGAACAAGCCCGCGTCTGCATCCCCTCCGACGGCCCGCCGCCCACCACATCCGAATTCCTTGAAGAAGCGGTATGCCGCATCCGCCGGATACTCACTATCACGCAGGGCCATGCCTTTGTGCTGTTCACGTCCTTTACCGCGCTCGATTTCGCCTACAGGCAACTCGAAGACGAATTGCGCTCTCAAGGCATCACCCCCTTGTGTCAGGGCAGGGCTACGCGCTCCCAGTTGTTGAACACCTTTCGCCAGGACCCGGCCAGTGTGCTCTTCGGCACCGACAGTTTTTGGGAGGGCGTGGATGTTGCGGGCGAAGCGCTTCAATGCGTTATCGTGACACGGCTGCCTTTCCGCGTGCCTTCCGAGCCGATATTGGAGGCACGGGCGGAAGCCATTGAACAGGCAGGCGGCAATGCGTTCATGCAATACTCGGTGCCTCAGGCCGTTATCAAACTGCGCCAGGGGTTTGGACGGCTCATACGCCGCCGCACCGACTGGGGCAGCGTTGTGATACTCGACAACCGCATCCTGTCCAAATACTACGGGCGCACCTTCCTCAAATCATTGCCCAAGGTGCCCGTCATTAAAGGCCCGGGCGATGATGTTTGGGAAGCGCTGGAGGCATTCTACGCCTCCAAGCACAACCTGACCGGATAACCGTGGCGCTGTATGTCGGGCTTACGTGCGGTAATCGGCGTTTATTGCAACGTACTCCTGGCTCAAATCCGATGTCCAGAACGTTGCGGCGCCCGTGCCGTCGTGCAACTCCAGCGTAACGTCAATGTCAGGCTGTTTCATGGATTCCTGCACTTCCGCTTCGCTGTAGGCCGTGGGCTGTCCGGCGGCGAGCACATGGACGCCCTGTATATACAAATCAAGCCGCGTCGGATCAAAGACCACGCCGGAATAGCCGGCAGCCGCCGCGATGCGCCCCCAGTTGGCGTCCTGCCCGTAAAAGGCCGTCTTGCACAGTTGCGACTTGGCAATGGCAGCCGCAATGGTCCGCGCATCCGCATCGTTTGCGGCGCCGGTCACGGTAATGGCGACAAACTTCGTCGCGCCCTCGCCATCCCGCACCAACGCTTGTGCCAGAGACACGCATACGTCCTCCAATGCCGCCGCGAAGCGCGCACAATCGGGACTGTCCGGCGCCACCGAAATTGTGGACAGGCCATTGGCCAGACACAACACGGTATCGTTGGTGCTCATATCATTGTCCACACAGATACAGTTAAACGAACGTGACACGGCTTCCCGGAGCATGTGCTGCAGCAGGGGCGCTTCGATGGCGGCGTCGGTGGTGATAAAGGCAAGCATGGTGGCCATGTTGGGCGCAATCATGCCCGCGCCCTTCGCCATGGCGCCAATGCGCACCGTGCCCTGCGTCAGGGGAAGTTCAACGGAACAATACTTGGGAACGGTATCGGTAGTCATAATGGCGCGCGCGGCATCGGGGCCGCTTGCGTCTGACAAACCAGCCGCACACTGTTTGATGCCCTGCTCCAGACGGTCCATGGGCATGGGCACGCCGATAACACCGGTGCTGCTGACACATACCTGTTCCGGGGGGATATCAAGGAGGTTGGCGACAATCTCCGCCGTCTTCAGGGTATCGGCATAGCCCTGCTCGCCTGTACACGCATTGGCATTGCCGCTGTTCACCATCACGGCCCGTGCAACACCGCCCGAACATACTTCGCGGCAGTACCGCACCGGCGCCGCATGCACCACATTGGTCGTAAACACGCCGGCAACCGTTGCGGGCGCCTCGCTCACGATCAGCGCACAATCAAGTCGGTCCGGATCGGGCTTCTTGATGCCCGCCGCCGCCGCCGCCGTGCGAAATCCCTTCGGCGCGCACACGCCCTTCTCTGATGTTGTCATGGCGCCATGCCTCCCCAGCGCAGGCCGGTGCTTTCGTCCAGACCGAACATAATGTTCATGCACTGCACCGCCATGCCCGCTGTGCCGCCCATCAGGTTGTCAATGGCGCTCACAATGATAAGGTTGCCCGTGCGCGTGTCCAGCGTCCAGCCGAAATCACAGAAATTGGTGGCCCGAACATACCGCACCTCCGGCAACGTGCCCGCGCCCAAAACGCGAACGAAAGGTTCCGCCTGATAGCATTCGTAATAGGCGGCGGGATCGAAGGGCGCATCAGGCCGGAGCGTGATGGTCGTTAAGATGCCGCGGGTCAGGGGCGCCACATGAGGCGTAAACTGTACTGTCATTTTGTGCAGCAGTTCCTGTTCTATCTCCGGGATATGTTGGTGCACCGCCAGTTTGTACGCCTTCAGGTTTTCATTCATTTCCGGGAAATGAAACGCCTCCGAAGGGGTGCGTCCCGCGCCGCTGATACCCGATATGCTGTCAATCACCACCGGAAGGGAAGACACCGGCGCTTCGATTAACGGACGCAGCGGCAGCAACGCGCTAATGGGATAACACCCGGGCACGGCCACCAATTGCGCGTCAGCAAGGGCATCGCGATACCATGGCACAAGCCCGTACACCGCCTCTTCAAGCAGATGCGCCGCGGTATGTTCCGCCTTGTAATACTGTTCAAAGGCGCTGATATCCTGCAAGCGAAAATCAGAGCCGATATCAATGACGCGCGCGCCTGCGGCGCGTAACGCCGCGACGGGCGCCATGCTCGCCTTGCCGGGTACGCCCACGAACACCACATCGCAGGTCCGGGCCAACGCATCCGCATCGAAGGACTCAAAGTTCAACTCATGAATCTTGCGGAACGCCGGCAAGGTGTCCGGCAGTGGCTCGCCCGCAACGCTTGTGGAGGCGGCGGCCACCAGCTGCGCATTCGGATGGCCGCCCAGCAATCGTAACAATTCCCGGCCACCGTAGCCCGTGGCGCCAACAATACCAATTTTGATCATGCTATACCTCACTCTGTGTTGTTGTAAACAGGGAAAAAGAAAAGGCTGCGAAGGAGGGTGCATCACGACATGGAATGCCATGACAACCACTCCTTTGTCCGTTCGATGATTATATGATCCTCGTCAACAGCGTTCAAATTGTGCCATGGGCGGTTGGGGTAGTGCTGTTTGAAAACGCCGTAAAAAAAACGCGCCTGCAATTGGCTGCAGGCGCAACGGTTCTTTCAAGCAAACTACGCTAACAAGGGTGAAAGCGTGTGCCGGGCTCCACGAGCGGCTCTAATGTGGACGTGTCCACCGTAATAATCACGTCCAGACTGTTCTCATTCCAAAGCGCTTCCCAGTCTTCTTTTGACGTCAACCCCTGTTCCTCTGCGTCGTCTATGTTCCAAATGATGCTAAGCGCTTCACGTACATACGATTCAACGCGCAGATCAGGATGATTATAGTTGGCCAGCAGCAACGGGGTGGCTTCTTTAGCGCCAATGGCCGCCAACGCCGTACATGCCGCCAAGCGAACAACCGGTTCATGATCCAGTAGTCCGCGCATCATCAGGGGCAAGGCGGATTCATCACGCAGCACCCCCAGCAACTCCACGGCACTGGCACGCGTGTTCTGTTCGGGGTACGATACGTAATCACGCATCACAACAAGAGCCTTGGCGCTATCTGCTTGTGCCAGCACACGCAATAACGTAGGCAGATAAACGGGAAGTATGGCGGGAAGCAAGGATTCAATATACCCGAAAACGCGTGCGTCTTCTGCCATCGCCGTTAGTTTGCGCCTTGCATCGCCGCTTGTCACCGGGTCATTGTCATCTAATAGCCGCACCAGTTCCTGAATGGCATCGCGCTCTTCTCGGGTTAACCCCGTTCTCTCGTACAACTCGCGCTCACGTTCTTCAAGCCGCTGTTCAATGGCATCTCTGTCGAGCGTTCCATCATTATCATTTTCTTCAATCCGGGCTACGTCAGTCCGTAACAGGCGTATTTCGCGCTCTCCCGATTGCACATAATAATGCGTTTCGTCCGTGCGCACTAATCTGCCGTGTACCGGTACGCCGCTCCGCAGAAAGAACGTATCCGCAACGCCGGATACGCTGAACAGTAACACGGCCAACATAAGGACACAGGTCATACTCTTTGCGGTGTTGAGTGTGTTTATCATGGTTATATCTCCATCATGCCATGCGTTGCTTTTTTTTTACATGAAACGGCTTGTATCGCTCGTTCCGCTCCGGCAATGCCCGAAACGACAACGCCTTGCAAATTTGATATGGCTGTCACCGTCCGTTGCCGGTTCCGGAAGAGCATACGCGTTCATCTGCATGCAACGGTTACAAAACCCGATATGCCAGACGGCTGAAGAATGAGCGTGTTGTATCGGCAGGCGACCAGAAGCCCTGAACACGGTCATCATACAGCAGCGTAAACGCCTCCTCGCCCCTCCGGTCAGGGCCTGGAGTCAATACACCCAAGTCCGGACAGATTATGGCGCCGCGCACTTCCATTTTGCCTTCTGTAAAGGAACCCTTGCGTCTGTGGCTGCGCGTAATCGCAAAAATGGCGTTGTTGCTATACAGCAACCCGTCAAAACGCCATGTGCTGTGGCGCTCTGTACGCGCCATCTCATCGTTCCACCATATTTCACGCAAAGTATCGTAATCAATCCAATAATCGGCGGGGTTCATATAATGAAACGCCGCACGATCCATAACAGTGGCGGGGTCTATGCCAATATCAATTAGATGCTCTTCAAGCAACACAACCCCGCCCGTATGCTCGTTATACTTGGTGGCGTGCTCAAAGCGGTTTGTGTCTGTGTACAAATAGACATTATCGG
>SKQZ01000243.1 GCA_007118765.1 Candidatus Hydrogenedentota bacterium | reverse complement strand
TTAGCCCGGATATTTCACCAAGTTTCGTCGTGAGCCTGTGAAGATTGTGCCAGAGCAGGTGCTTTGCGCAGGTCGCCGGCTGACAGCGTGTTATTACACGTCGAAGTCGGTGGGCAAGCAAAGTGCCTGATATGGTGTAAGATTCACAGGCGGAACAGAAATCTTGTGAAATATGCGGGCTAGTGCGCGCTTATTGATCGCGTCGCGTCTTGTCCGCGCCTTATTCTTCGTCCGCCACAACGCGCAGATAGGTTTCCACGTTATTGTAATGGGAACGGTTGTAGTCCAGTTGCTTGCCCACAAAATGCTGCGCCCACGACACCATCAATTCGTCAAACGGCGTCATGCCGATGAGCCCGCGCAACACGAGCGGATTGGTGTCGCTTGCCACGCCCGTTGTCGTAATGTAGTCGAACTCGCGCCGCAGTTGGCTGTCCAAAACGCGGTCGCCGTTGGTATCGCGTTTGTCAATGCGCACCGTTTCGGTGTGTTCGGTAATAACAACATTCAGTTCCGTGTCAAGGCCGGGCGTGGACAAGACGCGGTCTTCGGGGACATAACGCGCGGTGTCAAACACACCGACCGCATGGTAGGTGCGTCGCCAGGACCAGTTGACGCCCG
Source organism: Candidatus Hydrogenedentota bacterium (assembly GCA_007118765.1). Lineage (GTDB taxonomy): Bacteria > Hydrogenedentota > Hydrogenedentia > Hydrogenedentales > CAITNO01 > SLFT01. The sequence goes on along the minus strand of SKQZ01000243.1, from coordinate 4,818 downwards.
TGCCTTTGTCGCCGCGTACCAGCGCTTGTCGATCCGGCAGAAACGCCTCCTCAATATACTCGAATCCGCCTTCCTCATCAAAAAGGAGCGTCTTGCGAACGCGGCCGTTATTGGCGAAGTTTTGCGCCACCGTCGCATTGTCATAATCCGAAACCTCGGTGGGATCAACCAGCTCGCCGGGCTCCGTCCATTCCCATTGCCCGACCAATTCGTCCACACCCCGGAAAATCGGACACCCTGCAAACAACACGCTTATTGCCAATGCCAGTAAAACATATCCGCTTCTTCTCATGGTAAAGTCCTCCTGCTTCCTGTTCGACGAAAAACAACACGCCCAATGCATCGCTGCTTTTGCATGATACCCTACATAGGATAAACCAGCGCACGGGCGAAGTCAATCCGACGTCGTCACAGTCACTTCGTAACGGGTTTCACGGAACCCGTACGGCCCCGGGTCCGTCGGGTCGGTGGCGATCACTTTCACCATGTATCGCCCCGGCGTGTCGAAAATATGGCGCAATGTCGCGCCTGAACCCGCCGCCTCGCCGTCAACCTTCCAGCGATATGTTGCGAATCCGGGCGGCGCCTCGAAATGTGCGTGCGCACCCGCCGTAACCGTATGTGGAATCGCCGGTTCAATAACAACTTCAGTCAACCCGTTGGCGGAGGCTATCAGCGTGCCGTCCTCGTATTCATGGTAGGCAACAAGAAGCGGCCCGGTTGTCTCGGCAACATGGGAAAAGCGATGTGCATCAACGCCCCGCAGCACTTCTTCGCCGTTCACTTCCCAAACAGACACGCGATCATCCGTGCCCGGCATGACAATCTTGATGTGTTGCCCGAGATAATGCACCGGCGACAAGGTCATGGTGATTTGCTCACGGCCCAAGCGCCGGGTCAGACCCATTTGACGCCGCACTTCCTCAATGCTCACATCCATTCGCTGCGCCAGCGCCTCAATGCTTGATTGGTAATCCGTGAACGGCGTATACACCCGTATCGCCGCCTCGCCGCGGGCTGTTCGAAGAACCAGCAGATAACTGCCTATCTCCGCCGTATCGCTGGGCGTTATCCGAATGCCGTCGTCCGCAGGCGACACGCGCAGCATGTGGCTGTAATTCCGCTCGTCCACCAGCAGCCGCCAACTCGTAACCGCGCCGCCGGGCAACGGCTGACCGTCGGCAAACAACCGGACGGTCTCCGCCTGCTCTCGATTTTGAAACACCAACGCCGACGGCTCGACAGTCAACGCCCCATGACCGGCGCCCGCCCAAAAACTCAGCGCCAACAGGACGCACAATACGCCCCACAACCGGACGCCACAGCGATTCGTTGTCAATAACATGGCTCTTTGCTCCTCTCGTTACAGGCAGGCTTTTCGATGCAATGCCTGTACACGTATCTCGTCAACACACAGGCAAGCGCAGACACACAACCCGCTCCTGTCTTGTAAACGTCAAATCATGCGTCGGCGTAAACAGATATTCCACGGCTGTGCTGTCGCCTATTCATATCATCACCGGAACGCCCAAAATGTTCCCGGAAATTACTTGCGCGCCGGAAAGGGCAGGCTCGCGACATAGCCGACAACAATACAACTGCCGATGCCAATGCCTGAATAGAGGAAAAAGTGAAGGGGCGTATAGGCGCTGACCAGAAACAGAATGACCGCGCTCGCCGCGCCGCCGACAAGCGCGCCGATGCTATTGGCGCGACGCGTGAAAATGCCAAGGCAAAACATGCCCGCCAGACTGCCGCCAAACAACCCCAACAACTGCACATATTGATCCCACAGATACCGCACGTCGGCACTGGCAATGAGCAGGGCGCTTGCCGCGGCAAAGAGTCCGAGAAACGCCGTAAGCCCCCGTGCCATGCGCAGCGCCCGCTCCTCCGGTATGGAACACAACCGCCGATAGTCGCTTGTGACAACGGTGGCAATGCTATTCATGGCGCTGTCCACACTGGACATGGTCGCCGCGAACACGCCCGCAATCACCCCGCCCGCAATGCCCGGCGGCAGGGTGCCGGCGATAAACAGGGGGAACACGGCATCATTGCGCAAGCCTATCAGCTGCGGATCAGGGTGGGTGCGGTAATAGACGTAAAGCGCCGTGCCCACGCCGAAGAACAGGAAGGAAATGGGAATGCACAACAGCGCGTTGGTCCAAATGGATTTGGCGGCCTGGCGGGTGGTGGCCGTGGTCAAGTATCGTTGCACCACCGTCTGATCGGCGGCATACGGCACAAACTGCGCGGTAAAATTGCCCAACACCACCACCCACACCACCGGCAGCGTGGCATCCCAATCCCAGAGGAAGGTGGTAAACTTGTCCTGCTCGGCCCCGATGCGCAGCAATCCGGCAAAACCATCGGGAATGCCCGCCAGCAGTATGATAAAGCACAGCACAGCGCCGCCTATCAACACCACCGCCTGTATTACATCGGTCCAGATAACCGCCCGTATGCCGCCGAGCACGGTATAGGCGGTGGCCAGCAGACTCATCAATACTATGGCGACCCGCACATCCATGCCGGTCACCGTAGCAAGGGTCAACGACGGGATAAACAACACCACGCCGATACGGCCCAATTGCAACAACACATACGCCGCGCTGCCCGCAAAACGAACCGCCACGTTAAAGCGCTGTTCCAGATACTCATACGCGCTTGCTATGGGCTGTCTCCGAAAATAGGGCAAAAAGCAATAGATGACAAAGGGCGCGGCAAGGGGGATGGACATGTTTGCAAGAAAATAGGTCCAGTCCGCGCCGTAGCTGCGCGCCGGTATCGCAATAAAGGTAATGGCGCTTAGTTGCGTCGCAAAAATGGACAGCCCGACCGCCCACCACGGCATGCTTCGACTGCCCAGAAAAAACTCACGCGTATCCCGTTGACGCCCCGCGAAAAACATCGCCATCACCACCATGGCGCCCAAATACAAGGACAGCACCGTCCAGTTTAAGACGCCAAAACGGGCGCGCCGCCACAAGGGCGAAAAATGCGCCGCCCATACCGACGCGGCACGCACGCCGGGACGCACCTCGCCGCTGGGCACGGTCCACGCGTCTTGCCAGTACACGGCGGGAACGGTGACCTTCGTCTCGAAAGGCAGGGCGCCCGCAGTCAGCCACGCATCGGTGGTTGCATGATAGGCCAGTATTTCACGGGTGAAACCGGGGTGGTCGGCAGGCGGCTGAAAACCGAGAAGGCCGCCGTCATCGCCGCCAAGCACCAGAAAATGCGCGTCTCCCACCGTGGGGGCGGGGGTGGGCGCCGCAGCGGCAGGCCGCGGCATGTCTGCAACCTGCCGCCAACCCGCTCCGGGGGTGTATCGGTACACGTCGCGTAGGTAGGTGCGCCGGGCATCCGCTGTTTCCGACAGTTGTACGCCGCCGCCGACAAACACCGACCCGTCAAGCGCCGCGGCAAACGCAAGGAAACGTTCCGGGCCCGGCCACGTCGGCAATGCCTCCCACTGCGGTTCGGATGTTGTGAGGTCGAGCATCCAAAAAACGTCCAGCGCTTCCGTCGCTTCGGATTCCGGCGCACGCAATCCGCCCGCGACATACACCCGCCCGTCCAGTACGGCGCCGGCGCTGTACGCAAGGGGATGGGGCAGCGACGGCAACAGTGTCGTTGTGACCGTGCCCTCTTCATACCGCAACAAGAATACGTCGTCGTGGAATGTGTCTGCGTCGTCGCCGCCAATGCACACTACGCCCGCGTCCAGACTCAGGGAAACGCCGTACGCCAACGGTCGCGGCAACTTAAATCCCGTCTGCCACGCCTCGGCGCCGGGTTCAAGCACGTACACCGCATCATGCCAGCGTTTTTCGCCGCCGTCCCACGGCATGCCGTCTGGAAAGTTTGCGCCGCCCCCCACAAGCAACACATGATTATGCGTACCCGCAAAGGGGCCCGCCACCCCCGTCTCGTCCGGCAGCGGCGGCAAATGAACCCAGTCCAAAGGCTCCGCCGCCATGGTTGGAAGGGCCAACAACAACACAAGCAGCCACAACAAACCGCCCAGGGCAACGCTGTTCAGTCGGCCTTGTGATTGAATAATATCGGATAGAACCCCACACGTCCGCATCATGCCGCAGGCTCCTTTCATAACGCTTGAATGATGCCTGATAATACCAGAAGCGGCAAGCACGGAAAAAGGGGTTTTGAGAGGCGCTATTCCCCCCGGGACTCATGACAGGGCTCGGGAAGCGTTTCCAGCGAAGTCGCCAGTCTGTCCAGCAATCCCGCCGATGTCGCGGGGGGTTCCCATGCGGTATTCCGTGCGGCGGCACGGCGGCTGATGCACAATGCTTTCGCGTCCGCGCAGTTGAGTCAAACGCAGCCGGACGAGTTCTATGCCGCCTGTTGCCACCAATCCCAGCGCCCGGAGCCGGTCGGCCGCCGTGGGTTTGCCCAGCACCTCGCGATACAGACGCATTGCCGCACGCGCTTTGCGCCGGGCCGCCATGTTCGGCGCAAACAGCCAGGCCGCCCACAACGCGGGACGTAATCCGGCGGCCATGCGCGCCATCATAAGCAGCCGTCGTTTCATGAACCGGTCCGGTTGCGGCGCGTCGCTTTTTTCATAGCCCATGGCAGCGGCGTTCCACACCCGTGCGTCGCGCTCGCGGGCACGCAGATCCTCCCAACCCTGTTTCACGCCGTTTGCAAGGGTGATGGCCATGTTCACCACGCCGGGTCCGTCCTTGTGATATTTGCGTCGGAATGCCTCGCGCAGAATACGGACATGGTCGGCGGGCTTCGGAAATTCCGGGTGGTCAAAGGCCAGTTCGTCCTGCCCGTGCAGCC
>SKQZ01000427.1 GCA_007118765.1 Candidatus Hydrogenedentota bacterium | reverse complement strand
AATCTTCTGTATTACGCACTCGGTTTGGATGCCGCCCCGACCGAAGCCCTTGAGCTGCAGGTGGTGGGCGCCTATTTCCAAGTGGATAAACGGGCAGCCGATCTGGGCCGCTGGTTCTGGCGTAATCGCGCCAGCCGCAGTCTGGGCTGGGAACTGGGTCTTTACGCCGACTACCATTACAGCGAGGACTTGGTGATACGCGCCGGATACGCGCACTTCTTTGGCAAGCGCGGACTCGAGCGGAATCCGTTTGTATTGAACGGACTCGCACCTTTTGGTGGCAACCGCCGCGACGACTACGACTATCTGTTCCTGGAAACAGAGATATCTTTCTAGTTAGCAGGGCGCGCAATCAGTAGATGCGCGCTTTCCGGCGCAGCCCCCGGCGTTTTCACGCGCCGGGGGTTCTTCTTTTGTTCGGCCTCAATAAAAAGTCGGCGGGGAGATAAACAAGAACAGCAGCAGGGCGTAAATGCAGTACAGGCTCACCAATACCGCGCCATTCCAACGGGTCAGCGCGCGTCCGTTACGCATCATTATCAGCATGGTCGCCACGATAATGATGGCACTGGGGAACATATACATAATCACGGCTTTTTCGGCGACCAACGGATTCACCAGCGCCGATGCGCCCGCAACCCAGCAAACATTTAGGATGTCAGCGCCGATAATGTTTCCGACGCCTATGGCGGGCTCCCGTTTCAGCGCCGCCGCCACACATGTTGCAATTTCGGGCATGGATGTCCCGGCGGCCGTGACCGTCAGGCCGATCACCACCGGAGACAAGCCTGCTGTTTCCGCAATCCCCGTGGCCCCACGCACCAACAGCTCGCTGCCCAACAAAACGCCCGCCAGCCCGGCGACAAAGAGCGCTATCACACGGGACCACGGTATTTGCCCGGATGCCTCCAACATTGGCTTCAGTTCCGGGAGCACTGCATCGTCCGCTTTTCTGCGAACATGCTTGAAGCGCCTGTATAACACCACCACGTAAATGACGTAACAGGTCAATAACACGGCCCCTTCAACACGCCCCAGCACACCGTTTATGCTCAGCAGAAAAGCAAGGGTCAGCACGATTAAGACGGTGCGGGCGCTAATGCGGAAGATGGCGGGGTCCACCACCAGCGAGGCGCTTGAGACCAATGCCGCCAAGCCAATGGCCAGAGACGCGTCCACGATAACTGAACCAACGGCATTGCCCAAGGCAAGTTCAGGGACACCGCGCAATGCCGCAATAACGGAGGTAAACAGTTCGGGCGCCGTGGTTGCCAGACTTACCAGCACCAGCCCGATGAGTATTTTGGGCACATTCAGCAGTGTTGCAACCCCCACCGCCCCCTCAACAAACCAATCGGCTGTTTTCCAAAGGAGTGCGACGGCCGCCGCCACCAACAGGATGTCCCTTACCATGTGTTTTATCCCTCAACCAAGTGCTATAACGGGTCTTCTTCAAGGCTCTCACGAATGCGTTTGTACGAGGCATACCGCTGCGACGTAACCTCTCCGGCGTCCAATGCCGCCATCACCGCACATCCGGGCTCGTGGGTATGTGTGCAGTTTCTGAAGCGGCATTTCACACTCTGTGCCGCTATCTCCGGGAAATACAAGGCTACTTCTTCCGCGCTCACATTCCACAATCCGAGCGTGCGAATGCCCGGGGTATCAATGACGCGGATGTCGCCTTCAAGTTCATACAGCCGTGCGGCCGTGGTCGCATGTTTTCCCCGTTGCGTGGCTTCGCTGACCTCGCGCGTAAATACGCGCAAATGGGGGTCCAACGCGTTTAAGATGGAGGATTTGCCCACGCCGCTGTGTCCGGCAAATACGCTCGTTTTGTTTATCAACACATTGCGCAACGCATTTATGCCCTGCCCGGTCTTGCAACTGGCAAGGCAAATTTCAATGCCCAGTTCGCGGTACAAGCCCAGCTGTTCCGGCGCATCATCCACCAGATCCATTTTGTTCACACAAAGCACGGGCGTCACCCCGCCCAGTTGTGCGGCAATCAGAAACCGGTCAATCAAACCCGGGCGAAAAGGGGGCTTGGCGGCTGCCGCAACAATAACCAGTATATCCACGTTTGCGGCAATTATCTGTTGGGACACGCCCCGTCGGCGCGGTGCATATCGTACGAGTGTAGTTTTCCGCTCGCCAATGCCGCGCACCACATCATTACCGTCCTGATCACGTTCAATCAAGACACGGTCGCCGGGCGCCATCAACGTGGCGCCTTCCTCTTCCAAGCGTTCATCTATCAAACATAACCGCGTATCCCCCGCTTCGTCGGTCGTCACGTCGTCACTGCGTACGAACGCCCATTTTCGGGCGTGTGTCACCACCGTGGCGTTTGGCGTAAACTCATCGGACAGGGGGTTGCGATACAGGGAATGCTCCGGGAGCCGTGCCAAGGCACGACGATGCTTGGCGAGATCGTGGGAGAAATCCGCCTCCGAACGCTCCTCCCAATTACGACCGCGTACCGTGCTGCGCTTACGTTTTTCAAGCCGTTTTCGTTTTGGCATGAGGGCGTTCTCGGCTAGCGCGACTGATAGCGGTTGGTTCGCATGATGGTATCGTTCAGTTCTTTTACGGAGTCCGTACCAAGTTCTTTCAGGCGTTGGTTCAATGCGGCAACCTCAATAATGATGGCGATGTTCCGGCCCGGGCGCACCGGTATGCGCAGGTACGGAATACGCACGCCGAGAACATCCACATGTTGCGCGTTGAGACCGGTACGATCGTAGTCCGCACTTTCATCCCACTCTTCGATCTCCACCACCAGACCCATACGCTTGAAAACGCGCACACTTCCCACGCCAAAAACAGCGCGCACGTCTATGATGCCCAAACCCCGTATTTCCATGTGATGTTGAACGATGTCATTTGTCTTGGCGTACAAATAATCTTCGCGGCGCCGCTTCAGCTCGACCAGGTCATCCGCCACAAGCCGGTGACCCCGTTCCACAAGCTCCAATGCGGATTCGCTTTTGCCTATGCCGGGCTTGCCGACAATAAGACAGCCCACGCCGTATACATCCACGGCGGTGCCGTGCAACACGGTTTCCGGCGCAAACTCCTGGGTTAAATACAGAATAATCCGGCTGATGACCTCGTCCGTGCTCAGGGAGGTGCGCAGCACCGGAACACCGTTGCGGTTGCACAGGTCGAGGAATACAGGTTGCGGCGTGAGATTTCGGGACAAAACAAAGGCGGGCACCTCAAACGCAAACATATTGGAGACCCGCGTTGCCAGTTCATGCGGCGTGAGCCGTTCCATAAAATGGATTTCCGTGTTGCCGAGGATTTGTACCCGGTCGTTGGCAAAGTAATCCAGATAACCGCTCAACGCCAAGCCCGGCCGATTCACGTCCCATGTGTATACGGGACGCTCCGTCCCCTGAAACCCCGCCAACATCTCGAAATCAATGTTATGTGTTACATGCGCCAACAGACGCGATACGGGTACAAATTGTTTGCGTGTTACCGGGAGCTTGTTAAAATCCATACACAGTCCTCATGCTGCGTCTGGCGACCATAAACAGACCACGCAGCCGACAGGACGCGAAAACGCAGGTTAAAAGTCCGGCTCAATCAAACCGTATTTGTTATCATCGCGTGCATACAAAACATTTACCTGGGAAGTGTTTGCATTGGAAAACACCAAAAACGGCTCGTCCAGCAGCTCCAACTGCATGACCGCCTCTTCAACCGTCATGGGCTTCATGGCAACTTTTTCGTGCGCCACCACATGGTGAAGAATCTCTTCCTCGTTGCTCTCCAATTCCTCCGCGTCCGAATCACCATTATCCGGCGGCATGGAGATAATTCTGTGCCCATAACTCTGTGCTTCCCGGATTGTACGCGGCTGATGACGGTTGATGCGACCCTTGTACTTGCGAATCTGCTTTTCCATCTTGGCCAGCACAGCGTCTACAGAGGCATACATATCAGAAGACGCTTCCCGGCTATGAATACGCACACCGTTGGCATGCAGATTGATTTCGGCGATATGGCGATGCTTTTCAACATCAAGCACCACATCAACATCAATCACCTTGTCAAAATGGGCCTTAATCTTCTGCAGTCCGTTTTCGATATACGCCTTTAATGCATCCGTCATTTCCATGTGACGACCGCTGATACTAACTTTCATACGAACATAGCCTCCAGTCACTTGTATTCTTATGCTTGCAAAAGCATAGCACTACGCTATGGCAACTTTCAAAACGTTCCACACATGCCCATCTATTCCATGTTTGCCGGAAAACGCGCTATTACACTATGAAGAACGATTATCCATGCCCACATGACGTACACACGGCATGCATGCGAACAGAACGTGGCAAACAGTGGATGTACGGCATACGGCGGGCAGTCATATACGCGCAGTCAGCTAAACGCCGGGGGGGGGCCGCCCGTACAACAACCCCGCGGCTGTCATACTCCAGTCCTTAGTACAACCGTGCTTACAAACAACGATACTATTCGTCAATGGCCGGTTTTGCTGGCGGCATTGATACGCGCCACAGCTCGATACAGCGCCAATTCCGCACGACCCAAATCGGTTTCGGGTTCCGGCTTGCTTAAACGCAGTTCCGCACGCTCCCGCGCCGCCTTGGCACGTTCTTCGTCCACATTGTCACCCGCTTCATAGGAGTCCGCCAATATCAGCGTCTTCTCGGGATGTACCTCCGCGAAGCCGCCGCTGGCGGCGAAGTAATGTTCTTCGCCCTTGGTGTCTTTGACAAGCACAACTCCGGGTATCAACGTTGTCAAATAGGGCGTGTGCCCATAGCGTACGGTAAAAATGCCGTCCTCACCGGGGCATAACACCTCCTGCGCCTCCAGTTCGGTCTTTTCTTTTTCAGGCGCACATAGCACCACGTTAATCGTCTGCTCGTCCATGGTCACTCGTCTTTCTGCATACGTTCCGCTTTTTCGATGACGTCTTCGATGGCGCCGCAGTAGAGGAATGCCGCTTCAGGCAGCTGGTCGTGTTTGCCTTCGAGGATTTCCTTAAAGCTGCGAATGGTGTCTTCCACCTTCACATACGTGCCGGGCATGCCGGTAAACTGTTCGGCCACATAGAACGGCTGTGACAGGAAACGTTGAATGCGTCGCGCACGACCCACCACCAGTTTCTGTTCTTCCGACAGTTCATCCATACCAAGGATGGCGATAATGTCCTGCAAGTCTTTATATTGCTGCAAAATTTCCTGCACGTCGCGGGCAATACGATAATGCTCATCCCCGAGCACACGGGGATCGAGGATACGGCTGGTAGAGTCGAGCGGATCCACGGCGGGATAGATGCCGAGCTCCGCAATCTGCCGCGACAGCACCGTGGTGGCGTCCAAATGGGCGAAGGTCGTCGCCGGCGCCGGGTCGGTAAGGTCGTCCGCAGGCACATACACCGCCTGCACCGAGGTAATGGAGCCTT
>SKQZ01000190.1 GCA_007118765.1 Candidatus Hydrogenedentota bacterium | reverse complement strand
CGGGTTCGCCTTCAGCGGGTTCGCCTTCAGCGGGTTCGCCTTCAGCGGGTTCGCCTTCAGCGGGTTCGCCTTCAGCGGGTTCGCCTTCTTCATCTTCGCCCTCGCCTTCATCTTCGCCTTCGCCCTCGGCTGGTTCGCCTTCAGCGGGTTCGCCTTCTTCTGCGTCGGGATCAGGACCGGCAGACACCACAAGGTCTACAGCGGTTCCACGACGTGTTTGAGCGTCTGCTTCGGGCGTTTGACGGAGCACTTCTTCCGCCGGTGCAGTGTCGCTGTATTCCGTTGTGACATCGCCCACTTCCAGGTTGGCATCGCGGAGCGCCGCTTCCGCCGCCTCCTGGGTCATGCCCACCACATTGGGTACGGTTACATTCCGCGGTTGACATCCCATAACCAACGCCACGGCCATCAGCATCAGCAGCATCATTTGTACATGTACCGCCACAGTCCTCGGTGATTTCATCAGTTCTCTCCTCGCAGTTTCGCCCTCACAGGCAGGTAAAGTCCAAGTACACTACCATACGAACATGCTTATGGTAGCACATCAGGGTGAACGCAAATCAACACCCGTCGTGCGGGATTCCAGCAGCGTTTCCCTTGGTGCAGTAGGTACTCTTGCTCCCCGTTTTCACAAGGATGACGGTGGGAGCGGTGAAGATACGGCGGGTACGGATGTAATGCCGGGGTGACATGGAGGCCTACCGCTGACGGGTTGGTGGGCGGTGGGGATGCCAGCGGGTGAAGCGAGCGCTTTCAGCGGTATGATTATGGTGGAGCTGAGGGGGATCGAACCCCTGACCTCCGCATTGCGAACGCGGCGCTCTCCCAACTGAGCTACAGCCCCAAGGTGGCGGTTAGTATAGCAAAGCATCGCGGCGCAAATCAAAAATACGACGCGACCGCTTCATGAAACACAGGCACGGAACAGGGCGTTTGGGGGTGTGTTACCATGGGCGAGACACACCTGTTTTCATAAGCCCAGTTCGATTTTCCGGCGCTCCAAGTCGCGCAACCTGTCGCGATACAGCACGGCCTCCTCAAACGCCATCTTGTCGGCGGCCTCTTTCATTTGACGCTTTAGGTCGGCAATGGCCTTGTCAAACTCCTGATCGGACAGGTACAGCGCGGGCTCTTCAGCGGCTTTGGCCACGGTCACATAATCGCGGTCACACAGGGAACGCAGCATGTCCGGCACGGCTTTGGTGATGGTACGCGCAGTAATGCCGTGTTTTTTGTTGTATGCGATCTGTTTCTTTCGTCGTCGGTTCATTTCCGAGATGGCGCGTTTCATGCTGCCGGTGATGTTGTTGGCATACATGATAACCCGGCCCTTCACATTGCGTGCGGCACGTCCACAGGTTTGAATCAGGCTTGTTTCCGACCGCAGATAGCCCTCCTTGTCCGCATCAAGGATGGCGACCAGCGACACTTCCGGGATGTCAAGTCCTTCGCGCAATAGATTGATGCCCACAAGGACGTCGTATTCCCCCTGCCGCAGCTGTCGAATGAGCTCGATACGCTCCAGGGTTTCCACATCCGCGTGCATGTAGCGGATGCGCATGCCCAAATCACGATAGTATTCCGTAAGGTCTTCGGCCATGCGTTTGGTAAGGGTGGTGACCAAGGTGCGTTCGCCCCTTTCCGCACGGGTGCGCGCTTGTTCAAGCAGGTCATCCACCTGGTTGGTCACCGGCCGCACTTCCACTTCCGGATCCACCAGTCCCGTCGGCCGCACCACCTGTTCCACGACGACGCCCTCGCTCTTTTCCAATTCATAATCGGCGGGCGTGGCACTGATATAAATGACCTGATTGACCCGCTCTTCAAACTCCTCGAAGGTGAGCGGACGGTTGTCACGGGCACAGGGCAGCCGAAAACCGTATTCAATCAATTTATCCTTGCGTGAACGGTCGCCGCGAAACATGGCGCCCACCTGCGGGATGGAGATATGGCTTTCATCCACCACCAGCAGGAAGTCATCGGGAAAATAGCTGAGCAAGGTATGGGGCGGGTCGCCCGGTTGCCTACCGTCCAGATGCCGCGCGTAATTCTCGATGCCCGAGCAATAGCCCAATTCTTCAATCATTTCCAGATCATAGTTTGTGCGCTGTTCCAGTCGCTGGGCATACAGTTCCTGTCCGTCCGACCGCAGTTCGTTGAGCCGGGCGGCGAGCTCGTCGCGAATGGCGCGGGCAGCCCGTTCAAGAGTACCGTGTTCCGCCGCGTAATGGCTGCCCGGAAAAATCTCGGCCCGGCGCAGTTTGCGGATGATTACGCCACGCAGCGGATCGATCTCGGAGACCTGCTCGATTTCGTCGCCGAAAAATTCCACCCGCACAGCGCGATCAGCCTCATAAGCGGGAAACACATCTATGACATCGCCGCGCACACGGAACGTGCCCCGGTGGAAATCAACATCATTGCGCGCATATTGCATGGCGATAAGGTCGGCAATGACGTTGTCCCGTCCCGGCGTTGTGCCGGGTTCAAGGGTCACACGCAGCGCCATGTAGGCCTGGGGCGAGCCGATGCCGTAAATGCACGATACGCTTGCCACCACAATACAGTCGCGCCGCGTCAATACCGCGCGGGTGGCCGCATGACGCATTTTGTCTATTTCGTCATTGATGGACGCGTCTTTTTCGATGTAGGTGTCCGTTGTGGGCACATAGGCTTCCGGCTGGTAGTAATCATAATAGCTTACAAAGTAGTGGACGGCGTTGTGGGGGAATAGATCTCGAAATTCGCCGTAGAGTTGTGCTGCCAGAATCTTGTTGTGCGCCAACACCAAGGTGGGCCGTTGCACCCGGGCGATGACATTGGCCACGGTAAACGTTTTGCCCGAACCGGTCACGCCCAACAAGGTCTGGTGCGGCAGGCCGTCGTTGAGCCCGTGGGCCAACGCTTCTATCGCTTCCGGCTGATCGCCTGCGGGCGCGTACTCCGTGACCAATTCAAAAGGCGCGTTTTCCACGTCAGCTGACTTCCTTCAACCGTTTGATCTTGGACGACGCTTTGGCTTTGGGCGGCTCTTTTCCCTCTATTTCCTCTGCGCCCATGTGATGGGCGGTTACGACGCCCGGCACGCGTCTCACTGTGCGGGCCACGCGGTCAATGGCATGCTGGTCGGGCGCTTCAAACTGAAAATCAAAGAGATTGCAATTGTTTTCACCGGGGCCAAACTGCGCATTAAGGATGTCAATGTTCAGCGGACGCAAGGCGTTGGTGATGTCGGCGAGCAGATTGGGACGGCTCTTGGTCACCAACCGCATTTTCGCCAGCAGAATGCCTTCGCCCTCCCATGACGCCTGCACAATACGGGACCGGTCGCGTGCGGAACGGGCGAAACTCTTGCATCCGGCACGGTGTATGGAGATTCCCGGCGCACGGGTTACATACCCCACGATGGCATGGCCGGGCATGGGGTTGCAACACTTGGCAAACTGCACGGCCATCCCTTTCAATCCCTGTACGCGCACCAATTTTCGGCGGGTGGCCGCGTCCACTTCGGGTATGGTTTTCGGGGGCGGTGTTTTTGGCGATACATGATGGGTTTTCGGTTTTGGCGCCCGCTGTTCTTCGGCCTGCGCCAGCTCGCCCAGCTCGCGCAATCGCTGTCGTATCCGTGTGCGGGCGCGCCCTGTCACCACCACATCAATCCAGTCCAGATGGGGTTCCTGATTCTTGGAAGTGAGGATTTCAACGGCATCGCCCGTTTGCAGGTTGTAGCGAATGGGAACAATCCGCCCGTTGACCCGCGCACCAATGCAATGATGGCCAATGTCGGAGTGAATAAGATAGGCGAAGTCCAGCGGCGTCGCGCCCTGCGGCAATTCTTTCAATTCGCCCCGTGGCGTAAACACATAGATGTGCGTGGCGGTAAAGTCCTGGCGCATGCTGTCCATGAGATGGTCCTGACCGCCCGCATCCTTGAGCCAGTCGTACATCTTTTGCAGCCAACTCAGCTGCATGTCCAGCCGGTCGTCGCCGTCACCTTCTTTGTAATTCCAGTGCGCCGCAATGCCTTCACGGGCGATACGGTCCATGGCTTCCGACCGAATCTGCACCTCCATGGAATGGCCGTTTTCCCGCATGACGGTGGTGTGGATGGCCTGATACATATTCAGCTTCGGCATGGCAATGTAATCTTTCAACCGCCCCGGTATGGGCGTCCACAAGCCATGCACCACCCCCAGCGCGTTATAACAGCCCGCGTCGGTCTGGGTAATGATGCGGATGCCCAGCACATCCATTACCTGGCTGAAGTCCTTGCCCTGTCGCTGCATCTTTTCGTAAATGCTATACAAATGCTTTGGACGGCCAATCACGTGCGCCACCACTTCCGCCTCCGCAAGGCGTTCCTCAAGAAACGCAATGGTCGCGTTCAGATACGCCTCCCGTTCGCGCCGTTTCATGGCCACCATACGCGATATTTCTTTATACATTTCCGGTTTCAGGTGGTGGAACGCATGGTCTTCCAGTTCCCATTTCCATCGCGAAATACCAAGCCGATGTGCAAGCGGCGCATAGATGTCAAGGGTCTCGCGAGAGATGCGTTTTCGCGTTTCGGGATCAAGATATTCCAGTGTGCGCATGTTGTGCAGCCGGTCCGCCAGCTTAATCATGATGACGCGCAAGTCCTTGGCCGTGGCCACCAACATCTTGCGGATATTCTGCGCCTGACGCTGTTCATGGCCAACGACATCATCGGAGAAATTGAAGCTGCTGATTTTCGTAACGCCGTCAACCACACGGGCGATGTCGGCCCCGAACTCCTTGCGCAGCATGTCCACCGTGTAGTCGGTGTCTTCCACCACATCATGCAACAAGGCCGCCGCACACACCTCAGGGTCCAAGCCCAGCGACGCCAGAATCATCGCCACCTCAATAACGTGAATCACATAGGGATCGCCGGACATACGAAACTGGTTGCGGTGCGCTTCGTCAGCAATACGGTACGCATGTCGCACCACTTCCAACGCCTCGGGCGGGTACGTCTTTTTCAAGCGTTTCAGTAATTTTGCGAATGCCTGTCGCATACGAAATTCCGGGGGCGGGTTTGTGTCGCGCCGCTAACCCACATCGTTCTTCCCCATCGTGGCGGGGCGTTCCTGTTCATCACACACCATTACAGCCACGTTGCATGTCCACCGGCGTCCCGCGCAAAGCGCCTGACTCGACACAATCTGCACATTCGCACGGCAGAACCCCGGTGAATCTGCGGGCTGAATACAGCTCTCTTGTTAAAATTAACACTTTATCCGGGCGCTTATTCCTGGCAACCCATGATTAAGATGCGGCTTTCTGTCTTTAGCCCGGATATTTCACCAGGTTTCGTCGTGAGCCTGTGCAGATTGTGCCAGAGCAGGTGCTTTGCGCAGGCCGCCGGCTGACAGCGTGTTAGTACACGTCGAAGTCGGCGGGCAAGCAAAGTGCCTGATATGGTGTAAGATTCGCAGGCGCAACAGAAAT